>JAHDDF010000312.1 GCA_020629475.1 Saprospiraceae bacterium | reverse complement strand
TATGGACGTACACGTAATCATCGGAATATTCCACCAATTGGCAATTGTATAGGATACCGTTGTCGATAGCCGTGGAATTACCGTTTACATAATAACTACCGGTTTCAGTCGTGTTTTGCAACCATGAGGTCACCTCAGGGCCTTGTGCCCATAGTAAGGTAGCCGTTAGTGCAATGCATAAAGTCGTAAGTATACGCTTCATAAAGCTAATGTTTTTGTAATGTTTTATTTATCCATCAATATTTCCCTTGGAAAATGATGTTCTTTATTAAATACGAATTCCTTATCATCAAGCGTCAAAAGGAAAGCGATTAAATCCACTTTTTCTTTTCCGCTTATTTCAATATTACTTTTCAATTCCTTGGAGATATTGGAATATTCTACTATCCCATTATCCGTATAATGTTTAATGACTTGATTCAATTTCCTAAATCTTCCGTCATGCATATACGGATAAGTAAAACTTAAATTCCGAAGGCTCGGGACTTTAAATAAAAGACTATCAGAAGCCTTATTCGTTATTCTCATCCTGCCCCAATCATTTAATGTCGTATCTACAGGAAGCCCGTTATTTTTAAATTCGTTATTGGTAAATAAAGGCTCCGTATGGCAAGCGGAACAGTGGGTTTTAAAAACCGCGTAACCGCTTAATTCTTGCTCCGTAAATTCCGCTTCTCCCTTTTGTACCTTATCGTATTTTGAGGTAGCGGAAACCAAGGTCAATTGAAATTGGGACAAGGCTTTTAATACACGTTCCCCCGTAATTTCATCATCACCGTAAGCATCTTTAAAAAGCTTGGGATATAATTCCGTCCCCTTGATTTTTTGTACCACATTGGCAATAGATTCATCCATTTCACTAGGCTCGGAAATGGGTGCCAATGCTTGCATATCCAAGTGGTTTACGGCGCCGTCATGCATAAAGGATTTTTGCCAAGCCAGATTAAATAATGCGGGCGCGTTCCTTAATCCTATGGAATCATCGATGCCGTGACTCAGGTCATGATCAGTATGTGCAAAAGCATTATACGGCGAGTGGCAAGAAGCGCAGGAAATACTATTATCCCTAGAAAGGATAGGATCATAAAACAAGGCGCGTCCTAGAAGGATACCTTCTTCCGTTAAAGGATTTTTATTAAAATCATATTCCGTTTCCGGAAAATAATCCGGTGCCTCAAACCGGCTTATTTCCCCTAGGAAAACCAAGGAGGCAAAAAGGCTTACCGCCGATATGATCCAAGAGCGCATCCTCATTCCTTAATGGTAAATATGGATGCGACAATATCCGCCACGGAACTTGAAACCGTATTGGGGCTCATGATATGATAGAGCTTTGACGGTGGTACTTTACCGAAGAATTCATCCAAGGAGAATTGAATCTCCGCCTTACATTTTCCTTCTATTGGTAATTGAATTTCACGGCATCCGGCATTAGGTCCTTGGTAGCCCCCTAAATGATATATGAATTTATTTTTTCTTCCCGGGCAATCATCCGCTTTCCCTTCTAATTTAAAATTGACATAACCGCTTTTCCATGTCCAATACATACCTTTGGTCGGGTCTAAATCTCCGCCTTGGGCACCTGAAACATTGGTTAAGCTATCTACTCCTAAAGTAAATGTAAGATGGGTAGGTTTTGACCGTTTCGGAATTATTATATCCCAATTAAATGAAGCGGGATTATCCATATCCAAAAGACGGTGGGTAATTTCGTCTTTGGCGACAAGAACATCTTCTTTCCAAATTTTTACATCGGAAATATAGAATCGAAGTATTTCAATATTAATACAACCCTCTCCTTTCGTATTGCAATAAGGATTTTCTAATTCCAAGGACTTTTCTTGAAAAACGGGGATAAAAGACACCTCAAAATCCTTCTCTTTTTCAAAAGAAAAATACTGAACAATGGATAATAAAAAAAATAAGACGTTTATCATTTTCCGCTCCTTGGATGTTTCCCTCTTTTTTCCGGTAATAGTAACAATCGTTCAACCGTTTTCTCCACGAATTCACGATATTCCTCTTGATAATTATCTCCTACCAAATCACCTACATTGTTAAAATGCTCTTCCGTGGCTTTCACTTTTTCGGCTTCCATTTTTCCTATTAAGGTAAGTAAGGAATCCCTTTCGGTAAATTCTCCTTCACCTTCCTTCAACGCACCATCAAAATATTGCTTGAGATATTCTTTCTGTTGTGCATTGGCAGCCTCCATTTTTCCTCTATGAACTTGAACGGAAGCATGGAATTTATTAAACGTGCCTTCCGTTAGATTCAAATGTTTTTGAATTTCCTTCTTACTCATGGGTTTTGCGTGCCCTGGTGGTAAGGGACGAAAAAACATGAATGCAAGTAAACCTAGATTCAAAATGAGAAGTAGACCCGCTGCCCACTTAAAAAAAGTCAGTGATTTCATAAGTCGTAAAGTTCGTAGTCAGACAAAAAAGCATCTCCCTCATTTTCAACTTGAGCAACGTCTTTGGAATCCCCCGAAGCATACTTCATCCCGATTCCTACATTCAATACCAATAAAAGGATAGCGGCGGCAGCTCCTAGGTTTCGTTGCCACTTGGGAATCGTCATCACTCTAGACCCGGCAATATCCACCATAATTTTATCAAAAAGCCCAATCGGAGCCACCGCACGAGACATATCCCTTGTGGTATCTATTGTTTCACTTATCCATTTTTCTCTTTCGTCTTCCATATGCTTACTTTTTTGACAATCATTTTTTCGGTTTCCTTCGTTCCGGATAAAATTTTTCCAACTTTTTCCTGAGATTCCCTTTTGCCCTTTGTAATAAGGACTCCGTTGCTTTAAGGCTTTGCCCCATGATATCCGCAATTTCCTGCCTTGGTAATCCTTCAATAAATCCAAGGATAAAAGCGGTCTTTTGCTTCGTAGGTAATTCATCCAAACAACGGAAAAGTAGTTTTCCCTTCTCTTGGTTTTCCAATAAGAATCCGGGATGGACAAAATCTTCCCGCTCCCGCCCCACATCTTGCAAAGACAGGAAAGAGAATCGCTTTTTTTTCTTGATGTAATTCAAGGAGGTGTTTACCGTAATCCGATAAATCCAAGTAGCCAAGGCGGAGTCACCTTTATAAGTGTTTGCCTTGCGGAAGATTTGTGTAAAAACGGTTTGGGTTACCTCTTCGGCATCCTCCCTTTTTTGGAGATAGGAAATGGCGGTATTGTAAACGCGGTCGGAAAATTGGGCATACAAATCCCGGAAGGCGTTTTGGTCACCTTCGGCAATCGCATTCATCCTTTGGATATCCTCCACGTATTCTCTCTCCTTTTCGGAATGGCAGGGCAGCTAATAATATTAGACAATTATTCCCGGAATTCCCTTCTGTTCCGGGAATAAAAAAACGAGAACCAACTGAGTCGTTGGTTCTCGTTTTACTATTTTCGGAAGGAATATATTACTTCAATCCACCGGTCATGTCCTCGGGGCGTACCCACTCGTCGAATTGCTCGGAGCTTAGGTAGCCCAATTGCATGGCGGCTTCTTTCAAGGTCGTTCCGTCCTTGTATGCCTTCTTCGCGATTTCCGCCGCCTTATCGTAACCGATTTTGGTATTCAAGGAAGTTACCAACATCAAGGAGTTGAAAAGGTTGTGCTTGATGCGCTCCAAATCCGGCTCGATTCCCGCAGCACAGTTATCATTGAAGGAAACGCAAGCGTCACCAATCAATTGGGCGGACATCAGGAAGTTGTAAATCATCATTGGTTTGAACACGTTCAACTCGAAGTGCCCCGTCATACCGCCTACGTTGATGGCAACGTCATTTCCTACTACCTGCGCCATAGCCATGGTCATGGCTTCCGCTTGGGTCGGGTTTACCTTTCCGGGCATGATGGAAGAACCCGGCTCATTTGCGGGAATGCGCAACTCCCCGATTCCGGAACGTGGTCCGGAAGCCAACATACGGATATCGTTCCCGATTTTCATCAAGGAAACCGCTACGGTTTTCAAGGCACCGTGGGATTCCACGATGGCATCATGTGCTGCTAGTGCCTCGAATTTATTTTCCGCGGTACGGAAGGGTAATCCCGTAATATCAGCGATATGTCCGGCTACGGTTTCGGCGTAACCTGCGGGAGTATTCAAACCCGTCCCTACTGCTGTTCCTCCAAGCGCTAGCTCGGAAAGGTGATCCAAGGTATTTTTGATGGCACGGATTCCGTGATCCAATTGGGAAACGTAACCGCCTAGTTCTTGCCCTACGGTCAATGGCGTAGCATCCATAAAGTGCGTACGTCCAATTTTTACTACGTCTTTGAACTCCTCGGATTTTGCTTTAAGCGTATCCCTTAGTTTTTCCATTCCGGGAATGGTTACGTCCACCAATTTGCGGTACGCCGCAATGTGCATGGCGGTAGGGAACGTATCGTTGGAGGATTGGGATTTGTTGACGTCGTCGTTGGGGTGGATGGATTTTTTCTCATCCAAAAGGGTCCCGCCGTTTAGGACGTGGGCACGGTTAGCGATTACCTCGTTTACGTTCATGTTGGACTGGGTACCGGAACCGGTTTGCCACACTACCAAGGGAAATTGATCCTCTAATTGTCCACCTAGGATTTCATCGCATACTTTTCCGATGATGTCGGATTTTGCTTGGTCCAAAACACCGAGTTGGGCATTGGTTTTAGCTGCCGCTTTTTTCAATACGGCAAAAGCCAAAATTACCTCGCGCGGCATTTGCTGCCCTCCGATTTTAAAATTCTTGCGGGAACGCTGGGTTTGCGCCGCCCAATATTTATCTGCGGGTACATCGATGTATCCGATGCTGTCCTTCTCTTTGCGGAATTCCATGATTGGTATTTTAATCTGATCGAGTACTAGCACTCGATATTATTAATTGGCGGCAAAGGTAAGGAATAGTATTGATCTAGACCTCGGAGGTTTTAGGAAACCTCCGAGGTAGGCTGTTGAAAATAGATAAAAAAATTCCCCGCATTTTTGAGGTGCTAAA
>JAHDDF010000311.1 GCA_020629475.1 Saprospiraceae bacterium | reverse complement strand
GATTAGGTATTGTGGTTTCACCCGAAATTCGTCTAACGTCTAACGTCTAACGTCTCATTGAACCAAATTCAATAAAAACCAAAGTATGGAAGCATACATATATGATGCCGTTAGAACGGTACGCGGAAAAGGTAACAGGAAAGGTGCCCTCATTGGGGTTACACCAACCGAACTTGCCACCCAAACCCTCAATAGTTTAAGGGAAAGGAATAATCTGGAAACCGAAAAAGTAGAGGATGTGATCCTTGGCTGCGTAGGTCAGGTTATGGATCAAGCAGCGAATATCGCCAAAACGGCGGCGCAACAATCCAAGTACGGCGACCATCTCTGCGGTGTTACCTTGAACCGCTTTTGCGGCTCGGGATTGGAATCCATCAACCAAGCGGCGGCTTACGTGAAATCAGGTTTTAGAAACTTGATGGTAGCCGGTGGCGTAGAATCCATGTCCCGTGTAAAAATGGGTTCCGATGGTGGAGGAATGTTCATGGACCCTGCCGTGGCAATCCCGGGACATATCGTTCCCCAAGGAATTTCCGCTGACCTAATCGCTTCCAAGTACGGATATTCAAGAGAGGATGTGGATGCATTCGCTTTTGAATCCCAAATGAGGGCAAGCAAGGCGGAACAAGCGGGTTATTTCAAGTCGCGTATTTCCGTAAAAGATATCAATGGTCTTTCCATGTTGGACAAGGACGAAAACGTTCGTCCTTCCACCACCAAGGAAGGCTTAGCGTCCTTGAATCCTTCCTTCGCTATGATGGGTTCCATGGCGGGTTTTGATGCCGTTGCGATTGACCGTTATCCTGAGGTGGAGGAAATCACCCACGTTCACCACGCCGGTAATTCTTCGGCTATTGTCGACGGTGCGGCGGTTACCCTTATCGGTAATGAGGAAATCGGGAAGTCCTTGGGTTTGAAGCCTCGATTTAGAATCCGTGCAAACGCTATCCAAGGAACCGATCCGACAATCATGCTTACGGGCATTGGTCCCGCTTCCTTGAAGGCATTGAAACAAGCCGGCATGAATCCTTCCGATATTGATTTGTTTGAAATCAACGAGGCATTTGCCGCCGTGGTTATCAAGGCGATGGATGATATCGGCGTTGATCATTCCAAGGTGAACGTAAATGGCGGTGCCATCGCTTTGGGACATCCTCTTGGTGCTACGGGAACCATGCTCATGGGAACCATCATGGATGAATTGGAAAGAAGGGATTTGAATACCGGTTTGGTAACCCTTTGTATCGGTGGCGGTATGGGTATCGCTACTATTATTGAACGCGTTTAATCCCTTGCCATGGAAAATATCAAGAATAACTTATTCGAATTGAATGTGGATGGCGAAGGAATCGCCGTTTTGACCATTGACCAAAAAGATAATCCGACCAATCTTTTTAGTACGGACTTTATCCATGCTTTCCTTGACGTTTGCCGTAAGGTTATCGCGGATGATTCCGTAAAGGGAATGGTGGTTACCTCAGGTAGAAGTATGTTCATGCCCGGTGCTGATTTACGCGAATTAAGCGGTATGGGCAAGGACCCTGAAGGGCAGTTGAAGGGAATGCTGGAAATGCACCAGGCTTTTCGTGAGGTTGAGAAAGGCGGTAAGCCCATCGTAGCGGCAATCAACGGTACGGCAATGGGCGGCGGTCTTGAATTGTGCTTGCTTTGCCATCATAGGATTGTATTGGATAATCCTAAAATCAAATTGGGTTTCCCTGAATCCAAGGTGGGTTTATTGCCGGGTGGCGGAGGAACCGTCAAGGCGGTTTACCTGATGGGTATACAGAACGGTTTGATGTATTTGCTTCAAGGAAAAGAAGTAAGACCACAGCAGGCGCTGAAGGATAAATTAATCAACGAATTGGCTTCCTCACCCGAGGAACTCATGTCCAAGGCGAAGCAATGGATTTTGGACAATCCGAATCCGGAGCAACCTTGGGATAATAAAAGACATAAAATACCCGGTGGTGGGTTTTGGTCGCCTTCCGGTGTGCAAACCCTCATCGGTGCGGTAGGTAACGTTACCAAAATGACCCACGGGAATTATCCCGCTCAACGTTCTATTCTTCAAGTGGTGCATGACGGGCTTCAAATCCCGGTTGACCGTGCTTTTGAGGTAGAGGCAAGGCACTTCGTGAAACTCCTTGGGACCAAGGAGGCGAAGAATATGATTCGTACCGGTTTTATGGGCATCCAAGCCGCTAAGAAAGGTAAGGCTAGACCCAAGGACGAGCCCAAGTACGAAATCAAGAAACTAGGAATCTTGGGAGCCGGGATGATGGGAGCGGGTATCGCTTATGTTTCCGCCAAGGCGGGCATGGATGTGGTACTCAAGGACATTTCCGTGGAAAACGCGGAACGTGGAAAATCCTACTCTAAGAAGCTTTTGGATAAGGCAATTTCCAAGGGACGCTCCACTCCGGAAAAAGCGGAAGCTTTACTTTCCAAAATCAGGACAACGGATAATCCGGCGGATTTGGAAGGTTGTGATTTGGTAATCGAGGCGGTATTCGAAGACCCGAAGTTAAAGGACAAGGTAACCAAGGAAACGGAGGCGGTATTGTCACCTGATAAGGTATACGCTTCTAATACTTCCACCATCCCGATTACGCTATTGGCGAAGTCCTCCGAGCGTCCGGAAAACTTCATCGGTATCCACTTTTTCTCCCCGGTGGATAAGATGCCTTTGGTGGAAATCATCGTAGGTGAAAAGTCCTCACCCAAGGCGGTTGCTGTCGCAATTGATTATACGGTTGCTATCCGCAAGGTTCCTATCGTGGTAAATGATAGCCGTGGCTTCTTCACTTCTCGCTGTTTCGGGACTTACGTCAATGAGGGAATGTTCCTTTTGGATGAAGGTGTTCCACCGGCAATGATTGAAAATATCGCTAAGAAAAAAGGTTTACCCGTTGGTCCACTTGCCGTACATGATGAGGTAACGCTGACCTTAACCAAGCATATCATTGAATCCGACAAGGAAGGGTTGAAGCGGGAGGATACGCAACGTGCCTTCGGAATCGTCATGAAAATGATTGAAAAGGGCAGGACGTCCAAGAAGGACGGCGCCGGATTTTACGATTACCCCCAAGGCTCCAAGAAGAAACTTTGGAAAGGTCTTTCTGATTTGTTCCCCTCGGATTTGAATGCTTTGGATCAAGAAACGGTAGCCAAGCGGATGCTTCACCGACAAGCATTGGAAAGTTTCCGCTGCTTGGATGAGGGCGTATTGAATTCCGTTACCGATGGTGATATCGGTTCTCTCCTTGGTTGGGGATTCCCGATTTATGCCGGTGGTTCCTTGTCTTATATCGATTTCGTGGGCATCAAGGAATTCGTTGCTGATTGTGATGAGTTTACGACCAAATACGGTGAGCGTTGGATGGTTCCGGATAGCTTAAGGGCTTTAGCCGAGGCAGGTAAATCCATTCACGATTTTAAGGTAAAGCAAGGGCAGCCCGCCTAAGTGATGGAAGCCTTAAAAGGAATAAGGATTATTGATTTTACCCGTCTGCTCCCCGGACCGATGGCTACCCGTTTGCTGGCTCAAATGGGAGCGGAGGTCATTAAAATCGAAAGCCCGAAACGGATGGATTACGTCCGTTTTTCCGGTGCGCAAGTAGACGGGGCATCCGTTCTTTTCCATCAGTTGAACAATGGGAAGGAATGGAGGATGATTGATTATTCCACCAAGGAAGGCTTACAAGAAATTCATGATTTAATCGCCGGGGCGGATGTCCTGATGGAACAGTTCCGTCCCGGCGCCATGGATGCTTGGGGTTTGGGTTATGAAAATTTGAAAGCGATTAATCCGAAATTGGTTTATGTTTCCCTCACGGGTTATGGACAAGGGAATGATTATTCCAATGAGGCAGGGCACGATTTGAATTATCTCGCTTACGCGGGAATAATGGGTTTAATCAAGGATGATTCAGGTAAGCCTGTAGTTCCTGATACCCAAATCGCGGATATTTCCGGGGCATATATGGCGGTAATGGCAACCCAATCCGCCCTCCTTCAAAGAGCAAGGACAGGACAGGGTTGTTTCGTGGACGTTTCCATTGCGGATTCGGTTCATCCCTTTTTGTCCGTTCCCTTCGCCCTTCATTCCGCTGGTTTGGATCAGAGAAAATTTAACCTGATCAACGGTAAGAATGCGGTAAATTATTCCGTATATCAATGCAAGGATAATAAGTGGATTTCCGTTGCGGCAATGGAACCCAAGTTTTGGAATAACATCTGTGAAATCGTAAATAAACCGGATTGGAAAAGAAACTCCGAACCGGAATTAAGCATTTATCAATTCCCTAAAAAAGAGGTGGAGGATTTATTCAAAACCAAAACCCAAAAGGAATGGTTAAACCTGTTTACAGGAAAAGATGTTTGCATCGCCCCCGTCTTGAATTTACATGAATTGGAAGAATCCGATTACCACAAATCCAAGCAAACTTTCGAGGAAATAAAAACCCAAAAAGGAACAAAACTTTCTCGCGATAAAATTCCCTTCAAAATCCTCCCTTAACTAACCTTAATTTCCTTAATGGTTCAAAAGCAGCATACCCCTTAATGCCCTTAATTCCTTAATGGTTCAAAAAGAGAAAAACCATGAAACTAAGATACATTCTCCCATTTTCAATAATCATTTTCATCCTCTCCTGCGGAAATCCCACACCCCCTGAAAAAGAGGATTCATTCCGCCTTGTAGATGGTGATAAAACTGAATTACCAAAGAAAGAAAAAACCTCCTCTCCAAAACCAAAACCGGAAGAGAAAAAAGACCCCGTCCCACCGGAACAATTAGAAAAAGCCAAGGAGATAATCGCTTCCGTTTCCGAAGCGGATATAACGGCGGTCAACGCAAAAGACAAGTATAAGTTGCTGTGCGTCAATTGTCATGGCCCTAAAGGAAATATGAATATCAACGGCGCAAAAATCCTAAGTAAATCAAAAGTCTCCTTGGAGGAAAGTGTAGCGCAAGTATATCACGGAAAAGGAATGATGACACCTTTTAAAGGCTTAATGTC
>JAHDDF010000310.1 GCA_020629475.1 Saprospiraceae bacterium | reverse complement strand
GGATCATCAAGTTCCAACAATACGAAATCGGAATTACTCCAACCCGCACGGAAAATAGCTCCTGTATTAATAATTAAGTCAAGATCTCCATCCCCCGGAGCCCCGCTTGCTCCTGTGTTAGGTTGCCTGCATATAGAGTTTTCATAATTCCAATGTATTACAATGCTTGCTGCATTCCCAGCGCTTGGACCACAGTGATCCGCTGTTAGTATGTAGGGAGTACAGTCTTCCCGTGCATTATTAATGAGTGCCCCGGAACAAGTTTCGTTTCCATTTATGGAATACATAATCGCGGAGCGAATGATATCCCTGTTATCATCCACCTCAGGAAAACCATCGGCGGCACCGCAGACGACATCCAGGTTACAAGAACCGGATAGCATGGCAGTCATATCCTTGAATGCGTGATTGACTTTCCCTAGTTCCAATTGCAATTGGTTTCTTCTTTGGGAAGGCAAGCTGATTTCGATGACTACCTCATCACTTTCAAAAATGGGCGTCCATAGTTGGTTATGCGTTTCATTATCCGCCGGGGTGAATGGTCCTTGCTGGATTCTTCTATCGGGTGAGTACATGAATAGTTGCCCGCCTTCCGGCATTTGGTATTCCGTGAAACCAAAATTTATGGAGTAGGCGCCCGGGCTTTTTACCAAAAGACGCCATACTTCATTCCCGTTGGCTGCTGTTTCCCAAGTACCGTCCGTTTCCGGGCGGATGGAAACATCAAAAGGTTGGGCAAATTTTAGAGGTCTTCCTTTTTGAGGAAGGGCATCTTCCGCCGCTTGGAGCGCTTGGTTATCCACAAAAGGCATTTCCACGAAATCAATCGCGGACACGGGTGTCCGTAAACCCTTTGCCGGTTTTTGGGCGGAGGCTATCGCCGTAAGGCAAAACAGAAAAACTAATACGGTAATCGTTCTTGACATGCTTCTTTTTTTGGTCAGTGTGACATTGGCGACCAAAATAAGCATATGCCTTGGAATCCTTAAGAACAAACTGTCAAACTAGGGACCTACATATCGATTTCAAGATAAACCGGGCAGTGATCCGAGTGAACGGCATCATTAAAATGTCCGGCATCCTTGATTTGATCCTTTAAATTATCGGAAACGGACCAATAGTCAATGCGCCAGCCTTTGTTATTGGCGCGGGCATTGGCGCGGTAAGACCACCAGCTATATTCCGTTTTTTCAGGATGGACATGGCGGAATGAATCCACGAAGCCACTATCGAACCACTCCGTCATCCACTGGCGTTCCTCTGGAAGAAACCCGGAAGTATTCTTATTGGACTTGGGATTATGGATATCGTTTTCCGTATGGGCGATATTATAATCCCCCCCGATGATCAACTTCGGTCGTTCCTTCTTGAGTTCATTGATCCACTTGTGGAAATCATCCAAAAAATCGTACTTAACGGCTTGGCGAACATCACCGCTCGTACCTGAAGGAAAATAGCAACAAAGAACGGTTACGTCACCGAAGTCAGCACGAATGATTCTTCCTTCGGAATCATATTTTTCAATCCCGCAGCCTTCAACAACCAAATCCGGTTCCTGCTTGGAAAAAATGGCAACGCCGCTATATCCTTTTTTCTCGGCGGAGTGGGCATAACCCTTATAGCCAAGTGCTTCAAAAGCGGCAAAATCAATCTGTTCGGGTTGTGCCTTGGTTTCTTGCAAACCAATAATATCGAAATCCGAATTACCGATCCAATCCATTAATCCCTTCCTAATAGCGGCACGAATACCGTTTACGTTATAACTGATGATTTTTGCCATATCGAGTTCTATCGTTAATTATCTCCTACTATACGCGATTGAGACCGCAAATTATATATTATTCATATAAATTTGATGACGGAACCGAAGGACCCATTTTTTATTCCCAAAGACGCACCAGACATTATTACGATACATGAATCACGGGCTGAAACTATCTTTTATCCTTTTTCTTCTTTTGGCTTGCTTCGGAATGCAAGCGCAATCCATCCTGATTAAGGGAAGGGTCATTGATGATGATACGGAAGAAGGCGTACCTTTTTGCGATGTTTTTTTCGAGGACACCAACGTGGGAGTCTCCACGGACATGGACGGATATTACGAAATAGAAACCGAAAATTACGGTGACTCCCTTGCCGTTTCCGCCCTTGGGTACGAAACCGCAAGGAAAGCCATTTCATCCGATCCGGAGCAGACCATCAACTTCAGATTGGGTGAAGCGGGTTTTGAATTAATGGAGGTAGTAGTCCTTGCCGGGGAAAACCCGGCTAATGCTTTCGTAAGGGGTATTATTGATAATAAGAAAAAGAACGACCTCAATAACCTTCCTTCCTATAAAGTAGAAGAGTATTCCAAGGTGGAACTCGATTTGGTGAACATCAAAAAGCTCAAGGATAGCAAGGTGATGAAGCCTTTCCAATTCATCTTTGATAATATTGATTCCCTAAGCGACGAAAAGCCCTACCTCCCCGCGTATATCTTGGAAAGCATTTCCGACGTTTACCATTCCAAGGGGAACGGCAAGCCCAAAACCATCCTGCAAGCCCGGAGGGTTTCCGGTGTATCCAATGCTACGGTAAACGAGTTTATCAATAGCATGCACGAGGATTTTAGCGTGTATGACAACTGGATAAAAATCCTTGAAAAACCATTTGTCTCCCCTTTCTCGGATATGGGATTATTCACTTATGAGTACTACATCATGGATAGTACGTTCATAGAGAACCAATGGGCGTATAAATTGAAGTTCAAACCCAAGCGGAAACAAGAAAACACCTTCTTCGGGAATTTTTGGGTGATTGATACCACCTATGCGGTCCAGCGCTTGGATATGCGGATGAGCCCGGACGTGAACATCAACTTGGTAAACCGCATCATCGTATACCAAGAGTATGGTTTAATTGACAGTCTTTGGCTGCCGGAAAAGCAAAAGGTAGTAATTGATTTTTCCCCTACCAAGAATGATAATACGATGGGGATCATTGGTAGGAAAACGGTGTCCTACAAGGATTACGAAATCGATAAGCCTGAAATCAGGGAAGCCTACAAGGAAAAGGATCCCGAGGATTATTTCAAGATAAAGGATCTAGAGAAGGACGATGCTTTCTGGGACGGTGAGCGCCACGAGGAGTTATCCGAGAATGAAAAGAAAATCTACCAGATGGTGGATAGCGTAAAAAACGTACCGATATACCGGACTTACGTGGATGTTATTAATACGGTATTTTCCGGGTATAAGAAATTCGGGCCGGTGGAGTTAGGTCCGTATTTCGGAATATTCAGTACGGACCCCGTTCAAGGACCTCGGGTAAGTCTTGGTGCTTGGACCAGTAATGATTTTAGCAAGTGGGTTCGTTTTGGTGGATATGCCGCTTATGGCTTCAAGGACAAGGAATGGAAATACGGGGCGGACTTGATGTGGATTTTATCCAAACGTCCTAGGGCACATATTGAACTCGCGTACTTGGACGACGTGAGTCTTTCCTCGGAAAGTACGGAGGATTTCCAGAGCTCCAACCTTCTTTCCGGCTTGTACCGCCGAAGGGTGTACATGAAACTTATCCGCACCAAGGAAGGAAAAGCCGCCATTGAGAAATATTGGAAGAAGGGCTGGTCGAACCGGGTAACTTTCCTACACCGGAGGATGGACCCTTACGGCAATCTCAACGCGGACGGTGAAGGATTCAACTACGGTTACATCCCGGATATTACCGACCCCGTGACCATGGATACGACCATTGCCACTACGGAGGTCATCGTAAAACTGAGGTATGCTTACAAGGAGAAATGGTTGGAGGGTGAGTTTTTCCGTACCAGTCTAGGTTCCCGGTATCCGATTATGGAACTGCAATACGCTAAGGGGATTAAAGGTATTTTAGGCAGTCGGTATAATTACCACAAGCTTACCTTCGGGATGCGGGGTTGGTTTACCCTTAACCCGATTGGGTGGACGCGATACCGCGTAAAAGCCGGAAAAACCTTCGGGACGGTTCCATATCTCTTAGCGGAAGTCCATCCGGGTAATGAAACCTACTTCTACGATACGGACGCCTTCAACGGTTTGGACAAATATGAGTTTGCCAGCGACACCTATGCCTCCTTGATCATTGACCATCACTTTGACGGGTTCATCCTCAACCGGATTCCGGGTATCCGGAAACTCAAGTGGCGGACGGTGGCTACTTTCCGTACTCTGTGGGGCACCATGAGTGATGAAAACCTAGCCGCTAACGCACCCAATTTATATGATGAAGACGCCAACGCCAGAAACACCTACATCGGTTTTCAAGTACCGAACAGGCGTCCTTACATGGAAGCGGGCGTAGGTATCGAAAATATATTCAAACTATTGCGGGTGGACGTGATGTGGCGTTTGAATTACTTGGAGCGGGAGGATGTGAAACCCTTTACTTTTAGGCTTGGGGTGGATTTCAATTTTTAAATAAGCCTTTTCCGCCAGTACCTTTTAAAACATGAGTTATCCCGAATTTTGCTAAGGGCAAAATTCGGGATTTTTCTTTATATAAATTGATTTTACAGGCTACAAAAAAGAGCTTTAACGACTTAAAACCAGTGTTTTAATTTCATTTCGTTTTCATTTTTTACTCGCATAAAAAACGAAACAAAAAAGTGCGCTTTTTCTAAAGGCATTTTTCTCCCTACCGGTCGAAAACCGGTTATGCCTCCCTAAATTCCCTCCAAGGCTTCGAGAATTTTTAACGGGAGGCATAACCTATGCTGCCGAAAAAGGAAAAGTCCTGAAAACGAATGTTTTGAACTTTATCCTTTAAGCTCTCTATTTATTCAATTCTTGCAAAATTTGGGATAACTCATATTTCTTATTTCCGTTTAAACCCTATTTATTCCCGCTTATCCTCTTGGGTTTCCCTCTTAAGGAATCCGGTAGAAAATACCTTTTCAACCGACCTAATTTTGAAGTGCACGATTACAAAACATTTAAAAATCAAATACGATGCACACATCAAATATTTCGGTGAATACTTGGCTCAACTCCTTGGAAGAAAAAATTAAT
>JAHDDF010000309.1 GCA_020629475.1 Saprospiraceae bacterium | reverse complement strand
CGTAAACGTGCCAACGAGGTAGCGGAGATGACCGTTATCGGTTCCGTTGATGGTGCGGACGTAATATTGGTGGATGATTTGGTAGATACCGCCGGCACTTTATGCCGTGCCGCCAAAATGTTGAAAGACAAGGGGGCTAAATCCGTAAGGGCGATTTGCACGCATCCCGTTCTTTCCGGAAAAGCCTACGATAATATCGCCAATTCCGAGTTGGAATCCTTGATTGTTACGGATACGATTCCACTAAAACAACAGCTTCCGCAGATAAAGGTATTGCCCACGGCACGCCTATTTGCGAGAGCCATTCGTAATACCCATGAAAATAAGTCGATTTCCTCTCTTTTTTGGGAATAGGGATTTTGAAGTTTTTAAAAAAGAACTATCTTTGCCAACCGTTTTGAAAACGGGGATTTAAAGCAACGAAATTTACATACAGATGGATATCGTAAAATTTACCGGGGAACTAAGGTCTGATGTAGGGAAGAAGAATTCCAAGACCTTGAGAAGAGAAGGTTCCGTACCTGCAGTAATCTATGGTTACAAGGGCGAGAACGTGCATTTCTCTTGCAAGCCGATTGACGTTCGTGGATTGATTTACACCGCGCAGTTTAAATTGGCTGAAATCGATGTAGACGGAAAATCTTACAAGTGTATCCTAAAGGATGCGGATTTCCATCCTGTTTCCGATGAGTTGGTGCACATGGACTTTTTGATGTTGACTGATGGTCATCCCATCAAGTACAATGTACCCGTTCGTCCTGTTGGGGAATCCCCGGGTGTGAAAATCGGTGGTAAGTTGCAGCAAAAACTTCGTACCGTACGTGTTAAAACTACTCCGGATAAGATGATAGACCACTTAACCGTAGACATTTCCTCTTTGGAGTTGGGTGCATCCGTTCGTGTGAAGGACATTTCCGCACCTGAGGGTTTTGAAATCATGAACCCTATGAATAACCCGGTTGCTTCCGTTGAAGTACCGCGTGCTCTTCGTTCTGCAGCGGCAAAAGCCGAGGCGGAAGCAAAATAGGACGAACACTATTCATTCAATATATACGGAAAAACCCGCTTCGAATTTTCGAAGCGGGTTTTCTTTTTGCAACACGATTTAAAACCGGATTTTTACTAGAATTCGTAATTCGGTTTTACTCTATGTTCATCGCCGGAATAGAAATCATTGATGTATTTCACTACTTCGGCAGGGTCATCGGTAATAGGCATGAGGTCTAAATCTTCAGGGCTAATATTGTTTTCCTTATGCAACATGGTCTCAACAATCCATTCTCGAAGACCTGCCCAGAATTTGGTACCCATTAGGATAACCGGGACTTTGGAGATTTTCTTGGTTTGGATGAGCGTCAATACCTCAAACATCTCATCCAAGGTTCCGAAACCACCCGGCATGATAACGAATGCCTGCGCGTATTTCACGAACATTACCTTACGGATAAAGAAGTAGTTGTAGTTAAGGATTTTGTCCCTGTCAATGTAGATATTATTGAACTGCTCAAAGGGTAGTTCAATATTCAAACCCACGGAAGTTGCTTTGTTTTCGAAGGCACCCTTGTTCGCTGCCTCCATGATTCCCGGTCCACCACCCGTGATGATTCCGAAACCTTCATCCGTAAGTGCTTTTGCTACGTCAACGGACAGTTGGTAATATGGGTGAGCCGCTTTGGTTCTAGCTGATCCGAAAATAGAAACACAGGGGCCGATACGGTTAAGTCTTTCAAAACCGTCTACGAACTCCGCGATAACCTTGAACATGGTCCAGGAGTTTTCACCCTTGATTTCCGTCCATGGTTTTTGTTGCCAATTCTTTTCTTCAGTGATATTATCCATGTAATTCTTAGATTTTTTTAACAGCGCAAGATACATTTTCTAGGCTTCAAAGTAAAGGACACAAATTGCTGATGTGGTCTTTAATAATTCCTTATTTTGCGCCACCTAATTTTCCTTCATGAAAAAATGGATTCTCAAGGCGGTTGTTCAAAAGTGTATTTCCTTTTTACCCAATCGGAATCAAATCAATCTTTTCTTCCAAAAGAGGGTAACGGGCGGTGTTTTTTTATCGGAAGAATACTTTGAGGATCGTTTGATTCATGCTTCAAATCACATCAAGTGGCTCAAGAAAAACCGAAGTGATTTAGGGAATGTAGTTTCCTTTGAATTGGGAACGGGTTGGTATCCCGTTGTTCCCTTGAGTTTATTTCTTACGGGTGTCGGAAAAATTCATGGTTCCGATTTGAATGAGTGGTTGAAACCCCAAGGAATCAAGGATGCCCTGGCTTTCTTTTTGAGATATGAAAAGGAAGGGAAACTAGAAGGATATTTTGATGTTCTCCCTGAGCGTTTATCCATCCTAATGGAAATGAAAGAACGCTTGGAAAAAGAGGATCTTTCAAGGGAAGAAATTCTGGATAAATTCAATATGGAATACCTATTGGGTGATCTTACCAGGAGTTCCTCGATGAAGGAACGGGGAATAAACTTCTACCATTCCAATAATACTTTGGAGCACATTTATCCGAATGTCATCAAAGGTATTTTCAATAACTTTTCCGCTTGGGCAGGGGCAGGTAGATTAGATTCGCATTTTATCGATATGTCGGACCATTTTGCCCATTTCGATAAGTCCATTACCATTTACAACTTCCTGAAATACTCGGATGGGATGTGGGATTTCATCGATAACAAAATCCAGCCCCAAAACCGCTATCGCTTTAGTGAGTATAAAGCATTGTACCATGAAATCGGGATGCCTATAACGGAGTATGATTTCAGGAAAGGGAGCCAAGAGGATTTAGCCAAAATAAAAACCGCCCCGAAATACATTGACTTTACCAAGGAAGATCTGGCGATTAGCCATTGTCATTTGTATAGTAAATTTTAAACCATTAAGCGAGTTAAGAAAGTTAAGGGGGAGGGGGCTTAACTAAACTTCACTCCTTTAATGGTTCACTTTAAATTATCCTTCTTTATTTGCTCCCAAGTCTTAAACAGAACCTCCTGAGAAGGTCTATCCTCAAGAATCTCCCGCAGAGGCTCGCACTCTTTCAACGTATCATACAAATCCTTGGGCAAGCTTTGGTACAAGCGCGTTCCCTTGGTTTTCCAAGCCATCATTTCATCCGAAACCTCCTTGATAATCTTAGCCGGGTTTCCCACAACCAAACTCCTGGCAGGAATCTTCATCTTCGCCTTCACGAAGGCCAGAGCACCGATAATGCTCTCATCCCCGATTTCCGCATCATCCATGATTACGGCATTCATACCCACAAGCACATTTTTACCGATACTTGCCCCATGAACGATAGCCCCATGACCGATATGCGCATTCTCCTGCAACGTAACCGTAACCCCTGGAAACATGTGAACAGTACAGTTCTCTTGGACATTGCAACCGTCCTCAATCACGATTCCGCCCCAGTCACCCCGGATAGCGGCACCCGGACCGATATATACATCCTTACCGATGATTACGTTTCCCGTAACCGCAGCTAATGGATGCACATACGAGGATTCATGTACAACCGGTTTAAAGCCTTTGAACTCGTAAATCACGCCTTTGCTTTGAACTTAGCGATGGCATTTCTGGAGTACTCGGAAAGTACCAATCTTCCGGACATAGCCGCGCGCTCATCCAATAATTCATCCCAATGATCCGTGCCTTGCCAGAATACTTTCTTCAACAAGCGCATGGCTTCCGGATTAGAATTATTCAACTTATTCGCTAGGGTAGCGATAGCCTCGTCCATTTCCTCGGTGGAATTATAAACCTCGGCATAAAGCCCTTTCTCCCTTGCCCAATGCGCACTCTGCCATTCCGTAGCATTAATACCCAGTTGAGACATGGCGGATACACCAACCTTGCGCTCTACCGCAGGACCAATAACAAATGGTCCGATGCCGATTGCCAATTCACTCAACTTTACGCCGGCAAATTTGGTAGCAAAACAGTAATCCACCGCGGAAGCGACACCAACGCCACCACCTACGGCTTTTCCTTGTACGCGTCCGATAATCAACTTCGGACACTTTCTGCAAGCGTTAATCACATTGGCAAATCCAAGGAAAAAAGTCTTTGCCGCATCGGCATCCTCTAAGGAAGCCAACTCGTCAAAACTCGCACCCGCACAAAACGTACGCGCACCGGCGGACTTCAGTACAATGACATTCACGTCATCCATCTGCCCAACCTCATTAATGGTATCCCGAAACTTCGCCAACAACTTCCCCGGCAAGGAATTATGCGCCGGATGATAAAAAGTTATGGTAGCAATACCGTTATTCTTATCAAGGGTAATATCTCCCTGTTCTCTTCTATCTTCCATTATCATTAAATCTTTCGATTCGTTAGTAGATAGACATAAGATAATAAGACTAAAGATGTAAGATTATGATGGAGAAAAGTAAGATTTGAAAGAGTCTCCCAATCTAACGTCTAACGTCTAACATCTAACGTCTCTCCTCAATCCTGCTTCAACTTCTTCACCATCGTCAAAATGGTAGCGATTGCCACCGTTTCCCCGGTTTCGTCATACACGTCCACCAAGAATTTTACGATACCTTTTGCCGGTTCGTCCTCACGCTTTTCTTGGTCCAATTTCTCCTTGACGGTAAATTTTACCCCAAGGGTCATTCCCGGATAAACAGGCTTGGTGAAACGTGCCTCATCAATACCGTAATTCAAAAGAACGGGGCCTTTCTTCGGTTCCACGAATAATCCTGCCGCCTTGGATAATACGAAATATCCGTGCGCCACACGTCCTTCAAACATAGTTCCTTCCAAGGAGGTAGCATCCATGTGCGCGTAGAAATTATCACCCGAAACATTGGCAAAATTCACAATATCCGTTTCCGTAACGGTATGCTTGTGCGTGAATACGGTTTGCCCAACCTCCATTTCCTCGAAGTGAAGCAAGAAGGGGTGAATTCTGGTATCCTTGTACTTGGCACCCGGTTGGAATACGCCGGTAATATTGGTAATGCTGGTAGGAGTTCCTTGAACGGCACAACGTTGCAAGTAGTGTTTTAC
>JAHDDF010000308.1 GCA_020629475.1 Saprospiraceae bacterium | reverse complement strand
TCAAGAACTTCCTGAAATGCGGATTGGAACGGCATAAGGAGCTGGCGGTAAAATAAAATGGTACTTAGACCTCCTAGGTTTTATCTGGTTAGAATAGGAGATTGAATTTTTTAAATTCTATCTCTAGCCTGAATTAAACCTAGGAGGTCTTCTTTTACCTATTCATCTATTTCCCCACATCTTTCGTCGGTACATCCTAGCATCTGTATCGAGATAAGTTTATATTTGACGACGTATTGTTAAGAGAACCCCGAATCCCTACCTATATTTAGGTTTCAAGCGATCCGGATACCTAAAAACTCCATAATTGAACCGTAACGCCGTCATAACGCTAGCTATTGCCGCAATACTCTTGATCGTATTGGTCGCGGTATTGGGCTCGGGTGGTTCCAAGCGTTTTAAATGGAATGAATCCTATAAGGCAGGCAGCAAGCAGCCTTATGGTACCCATGTTATGCGGGAAATGTTGGACGGGTATAACAAGGACAAGGAACTAACCACCATTACCAAAAGTCTATCCACTACCTTACCTGATGCCGACTCCACTTCAGAGGCGTCTAACTTCGTTTTCATCGGTGAGGCAATGTACCTCGATACGGCGGACGTAACCAAGCTCTTGGATTACGTTGCTGATGGCAATAAGGCATTTATTGCTTGTAAGACGCTGCCCTACGATCTCATGTTCTATCTATACTATGATGAATGTGATTACACGCCTTGGGACGACTTTGAGAATTATAGGGACACCGTAGCGTCCATGAATTTTTTCCATAATGATTTAAAGGACTCCATAGATTTCGATTATAAGGTTTTAGACAAGAACAAGGTCAAGTCCTATGATTGGAACTATATCGATTCCATTTACTTCTGTGGGATGGAATACGGCTTTGTAGGACTAGGTGGCTTTAAGGGGATGTGGGGTAATGAATTCGTCAATTTTGCCATGATACCATACAAGGATCCTTACGATCCCGATAGCAAAGGAGGTGTATTCTATATCCATACCAACCCTATGGCGTTTACCAATCTTCAAATGTTGGATGAAACCGGTAAGCAATATGCGGAACGTGTATTCACCCACCTTCATGACGGTGATATCTATTGGAGTGAATTCGGTAGGATTAAGGCGAATGTAGGACGAAGGCAAAACGCGAGACGCGGTAGCGGAACATCCATGGCGATGTCCAGTGAGACGCCATTGAAATACATTCTAGAAGATGATTTCTTGAAATGGGCGTGGTATTCCTTGTTGGGGATGGCTGTTCTATATCTCATGTTCCGCGCGAAACGTAAGCAAAGGATTGTCCCTGTTATGGAGGAAAATTCAAACACCTCCTTGGAGTTTATTTCCACTATTGGGGCATTGTTCTATAATAAACCCAACCACAAGAAACTAGCGATGAGCAAAATGAAAATGTTCCTCGCCTTCTTACGTAGCCGCTACGGGGTGTCCACCAAGAAATTGGATAAGGAGTTGATAACGAAGTTATCGGCGAAGTCCGGGGTAGCTAGTGAAAAATTCGAGAACCTGTTCAAATATTACGGTAGTTCCGTAGCGGGTTCACAGCTTACGGATGAAAATCTCAAGAACATCCATAGGATGATGGATGAAATCCAAAGGGCTTGTAAATAAGATATATACTCAATACGAAATGGATAACTTGAATAACGAGAACGATAACAAGGACTTCAACGTCAACCAACCCTACGAGGAAAATCCTAAATCCTTTGGATGGGCGGACAAGAAGGTTCAGGGAATAGAGCGCATTTCTGATGCCATTGACCGTATGAAGGACGAGATGCAGAAAGTCATCATTGGTCAAGATGAGGTTATCGAATTACTAGCGGCGGGTTTGTTTGCCGGCGGTCACGTCCTTTTGGAAGGTGTTCCCGGTATCGCAAAAACCCTTACGGCAAAGTTGATGTCCAAAACCATGAACGTAGGTTTTGCTCGTCTGCAGTTTACGCCGGACCTAATGCCCTCCGATGTTGTGGGAACCACCGTTTACAACATGAAAAACGGTGAATTCTCTTTCAATGCGGGACCGATCTTTTCCAATATCGTATTGATTGACGAGATCAACCGTGCCCCTGCAAAAACACAATCCGCTCTCTTCGAGAGTATGGAGGAAAAGCAGGTAACGGTAGATGGCACCACGCATAAAATGGCATTCCCGTTTTTCGTGATTGCTACCCAAAACCCAATCGAGCAAGAAGGAACCTACAAGCTTCCCGAGGCACAATTGGACCGTTTCCTTTTCAAGTTGAATTTACGTTATCCTTCCTTGGAGGAGGAGCAAGAAATCCTTCGTCGGTTTAGCTCGGATTTCCAAGCACGTAGCGCGGATGACGTAAAAGCCGTTTTCACGCCTGAGGAAATCAAGGCTTGTTCCGAATTGGTGGAAAAGGTGCATATCCGCCCGGAGTTGTTGGATTATATTGCCAAAATCGTAAACGATACGCGCAACAACGGTGATCTATACCTAGGGGCTTCACCACGTGCCTCCTTGGCGATTATGAAAACCTCCAAGGCAATCGCCGCTATTAACGGAAGGGATTTCGTAACGCCGGATGACATCAAGTACGTGGCATACCCGGTACTGAACCACCGTATCATCCTAACGCCGGAACGTGAAATGGAAGGCTATGCCACCGATGACGTTATCGACGATATCCTAAAAAGAATTGAAGTACCTAGATAAAAGGTAAGCCCGAAGCATCCATGTTTGATTTTGACGCATTTTGGACGGACAAGGAGGTAGCCATCTACTTCATCGGTTTTCTCGCTGCTGCGGGATTACTGTACTTGATATACCGTGCCGCCAAGGACGTTTTCCTAACGGGACGTTTCTTTATGTTGGCGGGATTGGTAACGGTTCTTTTCGTCGTATCCTATTTCTTGGATAAATCAGAGTGGTTCCAATCCCTCGCATTTGATCCGCTGACCGTTCCCCTTGGGATGTTAGCGTTTCTTGTGGTATTGGTATTGGTGGATTTCATGATGCTCTTCGGGGCAAAGCGCCCTTTAAAAATCAGGCGTGTTTTGCCTAAGGTGTTTTCCTTGGGTGATCCCAATCCCGTGCGGATTACGGTTGAGAACCTGACCTCCCAAAGATTGGCGGTAAGCCTTATTGATGAACTTCCGGTAGAGTTCCAAAAACGGGATTTTGAATCCAATTTTACCTTAAAGTCACTAGAGGAATACGAGATAAAGTACCGACTAAATCCCAAGGTAAGGGGAGAGTACGAATTCGGGCACGTGAGAGCGTACCTACGTTCTTGGCTAGGAATTTTGGAACGCCACTACGAGCATAAATTCCCGATGACTTTACCCGTCTATCCTTCCTTGGTTCAAATGAAGAACTTCGAATTGAAGGCATTCGATAAGGTTACCCAAGATAAGGGCGGCTTGAAAAGAATGCGCCGCTTAGGGCACAGTTACGAATTCGAACAAATCAAGGATTACGTACGCGGGGATGATTACCGTTCCATCAATTGGAAGGCGACCAGCCGTTCGGGGAAACTCATGGTAAACCAATATGAGGACGAACGCGCCCAGCAGATTTACTGCATTATAGATAAGTCAAGGAATATGAAAATGCCTTTTGATGGCTTGTCCTTGATGGATTATGCGGTAAACTCCACGCTTGTGATTTCCAATATCGCCTTGAAAAAGCACGACCGCGCCGGGATGATGACTTTCTCGGACGTTATCGGTGCTTCCATTAAAGCGGATAAAAAAGCCAATCAGCTTAATACCATTCTTCAAACCCTTTACCGCGAGAAGGAAAGGAATTTGGAGGCGAATTACGAGTTATTATACCGCGCCGTCCGGAACCTCATCTCCGGAAGGAGTTTGATTTTCCTATTTACCAATTTTGAAAGTATGTACGCCTTGGAGCGTGTGCTTCCTTTGTTGAGGAGAATCAATAACCAGCACCTCTTAGTCGTAGTATTCTTCGAGAACACGGAAATCAAGAATTTCTCGGAGAAGAAGGTAGCGGGCGTCCAGCAGATTTACCACCAAACCGTAGCGCAACGCTACGTCTACGAAAAGGAGCAAATCATACACAAACTCAAGCAATACGGCATACAAGCCATCCTCACAAAACCCGAAGACCTTTCCATGAATACGGTGAATAAGTATTTGGAATTAAAGTCTAGGGGATTAATATAAGTTTCTCGTCATTCCTTTTCTCGCCCACTCCTTAACTTTCCTTCATTCCTTAATGGTTCAAAACAAAAAAAACGAATAGGATAGATCCTATTATGCCCTTATAAGAATGTCATTTTATTACCCGCTCACTCCTTAACTTCTCTTCATTCCTTAATGGTTCAAAACAAAAAAAAACGAATAGGATAGATCCTATTATGCCCTTATAAGAATGTCATTTTATTACCCGCCCACTCCTTAACTTCTCTTCATTCTTTAATGGTTCAAAACAAAAAAAACGAATAGGATAGATCCTATTATACCCTTATAAGAATGTCGTTTTATTACCCGGTCGCCCCTTAACTTCTCTTCATTCCTTAATGGTTCAAAACAAATAACATCATAAAAAAGGCCTAGCAACCCAAAGGAAAATAAAAAAAGCAATAAAAACCGCTAAATTCAAAAGAACGATTTTCTTTATGTTTTCTTCCGGTATTTTGGTTTCTTCCAGGTTGTCGGATGTTGGGGCTCTTATGTATTTAATTAAAGAAGCTCCGCCATTCCCGAATAAAGCCCAAGAGCACAATCCTAAATAAGACACACCAATATATCCCCAGAAAATTAAGACTATTTTGTTGCCTGATGCCGGATCAAGAAAATGACTAAGCGATTCTACTTTTTCGGAAAAAATACCATACCCCAAAATCCCAAATAAAATTAAGAAAAAGAGCAGGAAGGTATTGTAAAATGTAGTAATCCCCCTTTTTAATTCAGGATTAGAATTATGCTTTTTTAGTGCTAGAAATTTAGCAGCTAATGATAATAAAATAAAAAAGAAGGCAACGGGGATCCAAATATACTTTTCAAGTATAAATTCCATAGTGTTAGAGGTTT
>JAHDDF010000307.1 GCA_020629475.1 Saprospiraceae bacterium | reverse complement strand
CTTCCTATCCACGATTAACTTATCGTACATAAATCCTTTATCCGCTTTGGATAAGCGGGTGGATAAATCCATCATATAGCGGAAGCCGGTATCGAGTTCTTCGGACATTCTTCTGGACGCGAATAAATTCCAATACATGCACTTACCGCCTTCTTGAATCAATTCCCCAATCTTGATGGCAGTTTCCTTGAAGTCCTTGGTGGGCATGTACTCGAAAATATTGGACAAATTAGCGGCATTAAAAGAGCCATAAACTTCCCCTGCTTGTTCGGGTGTTCCTTGGAACAATTCCATACGGTGAATATTCGATTTGATATGCTCGAAGTTCCCGGGCTTGGCGTAAAACGGAAGCAATTGCCCGAAATTCCCTTTTAGGATGTAACGCACCATCTGGTTACCGGAAACGGCGGCACCGGAAAGACAAGCATGTACCCTAGGCAACAATCGACTCACCGGTGAACCTTCAGCTTGCTCTAGGAATTGCGGGTCCCTACCGTATTTCCCCATGATTTTCTCGGAGAAAAAGAAACGGAACAGCGCATTCCAACGATCATTACACCAGCGGTTCAGGTAAAATCGTTTTTGCTCTTCCTCCGTTCTTTCCTTCATCAAGGCATTCGCCGTTCTATTCCTGTGCATCAAAGGAATCAGGACCTTGGCGAAAACGGAGAAATAACGCTCCAATTTCCCCATGTGAATAACACCCTTTTCCAATTCCTTTCTTCTGGCATCCCAGAATTCCTTCGCCTCCCCACTGAGGACGGGGCGTAATTTGAGATAAACGGGATAACGCTTCCTTGAAAAACGGAAACCTAGAAACGCCAAGAACTCATCCCAATCCAAAAGCAGGATAGCCGCACGCTTAAGTTCCGTCAAATGCAATTGGGCGAAGCTTACATCCGTTGCCACAAGCAAGGAAGGCTCCTGGGTCAACAAAGCGAAACTATTATCACCGCCCGAAGCGATGCTCAGGATTTTCGCATCCTTCTTGGGAGCCAAACCTTCAAGAAGCACCTCGGCATCTTCCCAACAATTGGCATACCTCACGATGCTCCAATCTACTTTCTTCAAATGCTTATTCATGATTTTTAGGTATTAGGTTTTGGGTTTTAGTTGTACTGACATTTTGAACTTAAGGACTAAAGACTTTTAAAATCAGGAGGAACCAAGCAAAAACCTTTTATGCTACGCACCTTTGGCGCTTGATTTATTCTCCTATCCTAATTCGAATAATGGATTGCCTCGCTGAGGCAAAAGTCTAACATCTTGAATCCTACATCTTACATCTCCTAATAGCTCCCGTCGAGCCATCCATTTCGATTTCGTCACCATCATTTAGGGTATCCATAATTCCTTCCGCCTTTACGATGCAAGGAATTCCCAATTCTCGGCTAACGATAGCGGAATGACTCAACTGGCTACCCCGTTCCACTATGATGCCTGCCGCTGCGGGAAAAAGGGTTATCCAACCCGGATCCGTAAATTCAGCTAGGAGTATTTCCCCTTTTACCAGTTTGGTATTGAAAGGATCATACACTCTCCTCACCTTTCCTCTCACGATTCCCTTACTACAGCCTTCCCCTTGGATATCTCCTTGGATTGCCTCCTTTCTTATTGAAATATTAAAGGGATTTTGATAAGGAATTCCATAGGTAGTAATTCGGCTATTCGGTTTGGTAGAGTTAAAGGATTTTTCCTCCTCTTTTCTTAAAGCAACAAGCTGTCGTAAACCCTCCTGTAATGCCGTTCCGTTGAGGTAGGAAAAAACTTCCTCCATACCCAGATAAAAAATATCTTTTTGGTCATGTAAAATTCCTTC
The DNA here is from genome assembly GCA_020629475.1 of Saprospiraceae bacterium. Taxonomy (GTDB): domain Bacteria; phylum Bacteroidota; class Bacteroidia; order Chitinophagales; family Saprospiraceae; genus JAHDCE01. The sequence goes on along the minus strand of JAHDDF010000307.1, from coordinate 3,237 downwards.
CGCTTGAAAACGGGCACCGATCCCCAAGAACATTTTTCTGGCGATAGCAAATGCACGGGTTCTTTCAAACCGCATATTCTCCCTACCGGAAACCAAACGTTTGGTTTGCTTGATCCAATAATTCAGAATGAATTTCCTAATCGGGTTTTTTATGGATTTTACTTCCTTTAATGCGGATTGATATAAATCGGAATTGAGTACAGGAATTTCAATTTCCTTTTTTACGTATTGCTGAATTAAAGCAATGAATTTTACGGGTTCCTCTTGATAGGTTCTGGTTTCCAATTTTAATTCCCCGGTGCACCTCGCCCCAAAAATTTGTATATGCTTTCGGATGGCGGAGGCAACCGGATCATTTAGCTTCCTTAATTGCAGTTCAATGGCAATGGGTTGTTTATTTTCCATGAGTGATGTCCAATAGGAATCAGCATGGATAAGTCGGGTAATATTTCGCATGGAATCTAAAGGCTTGGTGGAAATCATATCACCGGAACCCGAAATTAAGGATGCATGTAATTCTTTATTTCCCGTATATTTTTCACACAACTTCTCGGATACACCAAAGGAAATCATCGCAAAGAAATCATTCACCAATGGCGCCTCCCATTTCTTCAATAATACTTCCTCTAATTTTAAATATTCCTCCATCGTTTCCCTTGGGGAGCAGGCGGAAAAATCTCTTCCTTCATAATTGACAAAAACATCATTTACCCCCTTGTGAAAAACCTTGGTTTCCCTAGGAAGGGAAAACCATTTATATATCATTTTAACCAAGGAAATAATGAGTCTAAAAAATGCTTTAGACTTGGACATTTTTTCTAATTCCTTCTCCGGCATTACTTCGGAAACACCCATCATCTTTTCCATAAAAGATGCATTGAAGGAATAACCCGGCAGCATGGCTACTACCTCATACCAATGTCTTAGATTGTAATAAACTCTTCCTTGCAAACGCCCAAGCATATTTTGGAATAAATGCTTGTTTTTCAATACTTCCTTCCTGGAAACACCCATTATTCGCACAAAATTCACGTAAACGGATTCGTACATTTTCTTTATAAAAGAAAATGTCAACGGCGAGGTAATACCCGGATAGGATTCTCCTATATTGGAATTATCCCAAAGCATTTTTTTTGCACCCGAATCAGGCATTCCCGTCAAGGTGGTTAAAGGGCGGTATTGAAGCATGTAAACTTGCCCGTCTTTAACGGCATATTCAAGGTCATGATGAATACATTCATATTGAAATATGACATCGGAATTTTGAATCAATTCCTCAAGAATAAAAGATGTCAAAACGGGTGAATGATTCTCGCCTAATGATTCGATTCTTACCTCACCATTTTCAACAATATGTGATTCAGGATTTCTTTTCCCGGAAACCAACTCATCAGCTAGACCTTTTACCGCGTGAATGATTTTTTTATTCCTATTACCCGTAACCGGGCAAGCGGAAAACAAAACACCTGCCGCATCAGCTTCCACCATTTCTTGAATAATGACGGAAATCATGCCGGGCATTTCTCCGCCTAAGGAATTCGTATAATTTGCAAGATTCGAATTAAAATAAGATTGCTTTACTTTGAGAACGAACTCCGTCAAATTCTCCTTCTTTACATTCAAATAAGAGGAAAATTGTCCGGCAAAGGATAGTTGTTTTCCATCCTCAAATATAGCACTGGATCGAACAGCGAATAAACTCGTATCCTTATCGGAAAAACAAGAATCAATTTTACGTTGCAACTCCTTTTCGGAAGTCATCGGAGAAAATCGAATCACCATCCAATCAGGTACCAGAAAACCCATTTCATGCAAACGGAATAGCCCTTTAGCTTTTCCTCCTATTTTGGAAAAATCACTTTCCGAAATATTTTCGAAATGATATACCTCCGACTGTATTTCTACTGAACGTGTCATAGAAAATGAATTTTAAAGAGTAGAATAAATGAATTCGATATTCCCTAAACGGGTTGGAACATCGGAATGGGAAGTAAGTGGTACAAGGAAATTAATCCGTAAGAGAAGAGTACCAAAATACCCGATGTTGCTTCCGTGAATTTTATATTAAACTTGGATTCATTACTTAATAAAAAACCACCGAAAGAAAGCATAAGTAATGGTGCTAAAACCAAGGTCAAATACGCAAGGGTATTAGCGGTTTGGAATTGCAACAACTGAACACCCAAAAACATGAGCATTGAAATTCCCGAACCGGTCCATAACATGGTAGCGCCCTTGAAACCATAAGCGGTCGCATAGGTTTCCCTCCCCTTAGCTTCATCCTCCGGAAGTTTTAATTTCCTCCCGAATTCAATCAGGAAACCGGCAAACAATGAAATTGCCCAAAAAGGAAGGTATTCCGGATTAAACCCGGTGATGAACATTGCCATTATCGGCATGATTGCCATATGGGAAACGGCATATACCAACGGCATTTCCTTCAGCTTTTCAGGGATAAAAAACTCCTTGGACATTAATACCATATAAAGGAAACCTAGGGAAAACAACGGAAGGCACTCCTTCATAAAGGTTCCTACGATTAGGAACTGCGTGATGGCTAAAGCAATTCCTACATTCCTTAATTCACCCAATCTTACCAATCCCCTAGGAACGGGTAAGTGGGGTCTGAATTGTTGGTCTTCCTCAGCATCCTTGAATTCATCAAAAACCCGGAGGCTGAAGAAGAATAAGGTAAGTACGGTTCCTTTCAAGATAACATCTCCCCAAGGAAGCGCACCTTCCGTTGAAACGGATATCCCCGCTAAAGCCCACAAGAAAAGGAATAGTCCGTTTTTGAAAACCGGGTAGCGTTCCTTTTGATATGTAAACCATTTTTGAAATTCAGCTTTCATGCCTTTTGGTTTTGTTTCAACTAAGGTGGGTCATGTTTTTTGCGAAATGGGAGGAAATGAGGCTTAAAACACATTTTTATTTCTACTATATAAATTCATTAAGAACATTAATCTCATTTAAAATCTAAATTGTACGGAATATTGCTTCGTTTCATCCGTTGGAAATTCGAAAACGAGAATCCATGCTCCAGGAAAAAATCATGATGTGGGTAGAAAATCGGCACGATCGCAAGTCGGACGCCGTAGCTAGCCTTTGTAACTTATTGGGTCTTGGAAAAGATGCCGTCTATCGGCGGATGCGTGGTGAAACCATCCTTACACCCGATGAAATCAAGACCCTCGCCTTTCATTATCGGTTTTCCTTGGATGCCTTGGTCTATGAGAA
>JAHDDF010000306.1 GCA_020629475.1 Saprospiraceae bacterium | reverse complement strand
GGAAAAGATGGGATTTCAGGAACGATAATGCTTGGGATATTGTTGGAAATAGAGGCACAAGTGCCCAAAACAACAATCATCCTAAATCGCTTCCATGAGTACTTTTAACTTCCAAGTCAATCTTGAAGGCATCATCGACATTTTGTCCAATCACCTCTATTCCGAGGAAAAGGTATTTGTCCGTGAATTGATGCAAAACTGTACCGATGCCATTTCGGCAAGACAAAAACTAGAACCCGATTTCAAGGGAATCGTCCGGATAGATTATATCGCCGGTGACGCTGATTTCCCTGCACAACTCGTATTTGAGGATAACGGTATCGGGCTTACTACGGACGAAGTCCACAAGTTCCTGTCCTCCATTGGTTCCTCTTCCAAGCGCATTGCCGAGGATCGCAGGGATTTTATCGGTCAATTCGGTATCGGTCTTTTATCCTGTTTCATGATTACCGATGAAATCGTGGTTATTACCCAATCCGCCAAGGGCGGTAAGCCCGTTGAGTGGCGCGGGAATACCAACGGTTCCTATACCATCCGTGAGATGGAACGGAAAATGGAGCCGGGGACCAAGATTTACCTCCGCTGCAAAAAGGGCGCGGAAAGCTTCTACTCCCCTACCCGCATCAAGCAATTGGTCAAGCATTACGGCGACCTCCTTCCTTTCCCTATTTTCTTCGGTAATGAAACCCAAGCCCTAAATGAAGGATTCGCTCCTTTTGAAAAGGAATACGCCAATGATACCGAGGCACGCAGGGCTATTATGCAATACGGAAAGGAGCAATTCGAAATCGAATTCTTCGATTATATCCCCTTGAAAACCGAGGACGGGAAAACCCAAGGCGTTGCTTTCATCCTTCCGTTCAAGCCCGGTCCCGGAACCAAAATGACCCACCGTGTTTACCTCAAGCGAATGCTTGTAGCGGAAAACGCGGATGACATCCTTCCGGAATGGGCGTTTTTCGTGAAATGCATCGTGAATACGGAGGTTCTTCGTCCTACCGCTTCCAGGGAATCTTTTTATGAGGATCGCGCTTTGGCGCAATTTAAAACCAGCTTGGGGGATTGCCTAAAAGGCTATATGACCGAAATGGCGAAAAAGGACCCGGCAAGGTTGCAACGATTTATTCGCATCCACAGCGAAACGCTCAAGGCTTTGGCGCTTCATGATGATGATTTCTTTAAGTTGATCATTAATTGGATTCCGTTTCCGAGTACCATCGGCGTTATTACCATCCCTGAATTTTACGAGCAAACGGACACGCTTCGTTTCATCACGGATATCGATGAATTCCGACAAGTAGCGGGTATCGCTACGGCACAGGATATGCCTTTGATCAACGCCGGTTATATGTATGATGGACGCTTGATTAAAAAATACGGGATGTTGAATCCCAAGAATTACGTGACCCAAGTTACACCGGAGAGTTTTATCCATCATTTAACTGAACTTTCAACGGATGAAAGGAACTTGGCTTCCGATTTTTTATCCGAGGCAACTTACGTTTTACGTCAATATTCTTGTGCTGTCGAAATTAAGAAATTCGCGCCTACTGAAGTTCCTACTTTGTATAGTATGGATAAGAATATGAATTTCCTCAGAACGGCTCAAAAATCCAAGGAGGTTAGCGATAACGTCTGGGGAAATATCATGGATAATATTACCGAGGATATCGCATTTTCTTGCCATTCTAAATTGTGTTTTAATTACGATAATCCATTGGTGCAACGCCTCATTAAATCCAAGGAGGAAATGACCAATGAGTTGTTTATTAAAATCCTCTATGTACAATCCTTACTCCTTGGAATGCATCCATTAAATCGTGAGGAATTATCCATCTTAAACAGCGGTTTATCCCAATTAATGGAAATAGGAAGCCGGGGAATGAATAATTAAAAATGAACAATTAAGAATTAACTCATTTTTCATTTTTCATTCTTCATTATTAATTTTTAATTACATCAACTATGAATCACACGGAAGAAATTCAAGAATTAACGCAGCGCATGAGCACCATGAAAAGGGAGGATTCCAGACGGACCGAACTTTTGGAACGTGCTATAAAATTAGCGGATAGACATAATGATTTAGAAAAGGCTTTTCGTCTAAGAATCAAGCTGGTAGAATCCGCTATTGATACCGGAAGACCTGAAAAATCCTTGGCGGCATATGCCTATGTTTTGGGTATGATTGATCAATATCCCGAGAAATTCAAATTCAGCCATGAGGTAGCTTGGTATTACAAATGGGTGCTTCCCAAATTAACGGGTTTCCCTAATATTCCATTGGAAAGAATCGAGGCTACTTTAAAGGATATGAAAGACCGTTATTTAGCAAATGGTTTTTCCGAAAAAGTGGTGACGTATTATCGATTTAAAATCGAAATGGATTTAGGGAATTACGAAAAGGCGGCTGAATATCATGAATTACAAAAAACCATGACCGGTGGTTTTTGGGAAATGGATTGCCCGGCTTGTGTCCTTGCCACCGAGGTTGAATTTGAGGTATTGCGCGGGAATTATGAAGCGGCATTAGAAAAGGCGCAACCCATCCTTGAAGGAAAAAGAAAATGCGGTCATGTTCCGGAGCGCACTTATGTTGATTTATTCTTCCCTTTTTTGGAAATGGGAAGAAAAGAGGAAGCACTGGAATTTGCTACGAAACTGGAAGGAAAAATCAGTGATTTAGATGGCGACTGGCGTTACGCGGATGATTTAATGTACGCGGATATTGTCCGTGAGGATTATTCCAAGGCGCTTACCCGTTTGGAAAGGGTTTTGGGTATTGCTTTAGCAGGTTTTGAAAAATCAGCGCCGGCTTCGCTTTACCTTTGCTGTGAAATTCTTTTCCGTTTAATGGCAAAGAATGGAGAGCATGAAATCAATGCTTCGTTTCCTGAATCTTTCCCCTTGTATTCACCGGAAGGAAAATACGACCCCCAAGCTTTAGCGGATTGGTTCGCCAAGGAAAGGGAAAGCATTTCCGAAGCATTTTCCAAGCGAGACGGCAACCGTGTCATGTTTGAAACACGGGATCGGTATTTGAAATATTACCTGAATTAAAAATTCGATTAATGTAGAGACGCGGTGCCCGCGTCTTCCCAAGGTATGAGGTAACGCCCGGGAAGACGCAAGCATTGCGTCTCTACAAAAAATGATGGTCAAAAATATAAATCCATCCTAACCCAAACCACTACTCATTTCAAACATGGGCAGGTACATGGCAATTAAAATAAACCCGACAATAACCCCTAGGAAAACAATTAAAATCGGCTCCAACAAAGAGCCGACAACCGCTGTTCTTTGCTCCGTTTCCGCGGAATATTGTTCGGTTAAGGTCTTGAACATCTCATCCAATTTACCGGATTCCTCGCCTACTTTTACCAATGCGGTTAATTCACTTGGATAAAAGGAATATTCATGCAAGGAATCACTTAATGTAGCTCCTTTCACCAGCTTTCCTTCAATAGCTCCTAAAGATTTTTCAATGGGATAAAATCCTATCATCTTCTGTACCAATTGAACGGCATTTACCAACGGTACTTTCGAAGACAACAACATAAATAATGAACTACACAAACGGGTTAAATAAATGCGTTTTATAATTCCCCCGAATATGGGCAAATGCAAAATCAAGAATGCCGAAACTTTTCTGATCAACTCTGTTTTCCTGAAGTAAAATACAGTAGCACAAAAAAGTAAAAATCCGCCAAGGATATACAACCCAAAGTTTGCCATAAAATCCGAGCAGTCGATAATAAACTGTGTAATTGCCGGCAATCCTCCCTCGAATTTCGCGTAGACATCCTCGAACATCGGCACTAGAAAATTCAAAAGGAAACCTACCACCAACAAGGAAAATAAAATCACAAAAACCGGATAACTCAAGGCTTGGATAAACTGCCTTTTGTATTTCAATAATTTCCCGAAATAATCCTTCATGTTTTCAAGAATGGCAATTAACCTACCGGTCTCTTCACCAATTCGAATATTATGTATTTCATACTCGGAAAATACCTTTTCTTTTCCTAGGGACTCACTGAATGAATGTCCTTGGATTAAGTGCTCTTTTACACCGGAATATATCCGTTTTATATTTTTCTTTTTCTCCCCTTTTTCCAATAATTCCAAGGCATTACGGATATCCAATCCCGCCTTGAGTAAAACGGAAAGACGGTCGTAAAAATTCTCCTTGTTTTTTAGGGAGAAAGAGGAGCCGAATAATTGAATATCCTTTTTAAGTAAATCCGAAAAATTAACGGATTTCTCCTTCTTTACAGGAACTGATATTTTACTTTTCCCTTGTATTTGGAATGCCATTTTCAAAAATTTAATTTCGTTTTCACGTCATACTCCTTGCTGAATTGCCAAGGAGTAATTTCCCTATCTGATTGATTGTCTAACTGTATTTCCACAAAGTCTACGATCCCATCAAAGACTAAATTATTCTCGTACAAAAAATCTAGCCCTGCGGTTTTTATCAAGAATTTGGATTCATGGAAAGCATCATTTTCCTCAAAAATCCTGATGATTTCCTCCTCATAAAATTGATAGGCAACATTTCCTATCTCATTAAACATCAACAAATTACCATTCTTTACAATAACCACATCCGACATCCTAAAGTCGGTTTTTATAACGGAATAACATTCGGATAATTCGGTTTGAATATCCGTTACCTCACTCATGGAATGAAATTGTTGTTCGGAAATACTCCATACCTCATATCCGATCGCGATAACAATCGTACTTAAAATCATCACCATTACTAATTCCATGATGGTAAATCCGGGCAATTTTTTCTTTACTTCCTGTACCATAAGAATTGTTTTTCAGCAATTAATTCCCCTTCATATTCTCCGGTAAATGAGATTATGTAAAGATCTTTTTCGTTGGGATAATTTGATACTTCCCTATTAATCGTAAAACCATCTTTTACCCTAGAATCCTCTCCGATTCCAAGATTGGTTTTGGTTTCGTTTTTCCACTCGGAAATCATAGCTTCGATTTCAAGTTTTTCAGTATAGTCTACGTCATCCATTAATTTGAAATACAACAT
>JAHDDF010000305.1 GCA_020629475.1 Saprospiraceae bacterium | reverse complement strand
GCAAGCGCCGTGGAACTGAAGTGGAATGGTAGCAGTATCGGTGTTAAAGGAAAAGGTTTTGATGAGGTAGAAATCCCTTCCGTAAACGACTTCAAAATCACTCACGCTAGAGTAGTGGAACAAGGTGATCCTTATGTTCTTGTAACCTTCTCTGACCTTCTGGACGATACCCAGCTCTTTTCCGGGCTTGTAAATTTCTCCAAGGGAGGTGGTGATTTAAGGTTTGAGGTGGACGGTAACCGTCTAAAGGTTTTCCCGCAAAGTTTACCGGAAGGTTCCGTGAATATGAACGTATTCTCGGGCATCAAGAATAAGGACGGGAAAGACATGCCCAATTCTTCCATTTGGGCATTTGAATTCGATAGGCAAAAGCCACAAGTAAGGCTCGTAGGGAAAGGTGTTATCATGCCTGAATCAGACGGTTTGATTTTTCCTTTCGAGGCAATCAACCTGAAATCCGTTGAGGTAGAGATTTTCAAGATTTTTGAAAATAACCTGCTTCAATTCCTGCAATCCAATGACCTTGACGGAAGCTCCGATTTGTACCGTGTAGGTAGGGTAGTACACCGTGAAAAAGTAGAATTGAAAGGTTTAAATCCTGAAGCTAGATCAACGGAATGGAATCGTTTCGCCTTGGATTTAAAGAAGTTTATCCAAGCGGAACCCGGTGCTTTATACCAAGTAAGAATCGGTTTCCTTCCCGGTTATTCCGATTATTCCTGCTTGAATAATAAATCCGAGGATGATGACGATTTAACCCGCGTTTCCGAATTCGTGGATGATGACGGTGAAATCGTTTCCATCATGGAGGATTATTACGGTGTAAGAGGATATTACAATAATTACGATTGGCGGGATAGGGATAACCCTTGTAAGTGGGCATACTACAACCGCGACCAATTTATTAGGAGAAATGTATTCGCTTCCAATCTTGGAATTATTGCCAAGAAAGGAAATGATAAATCCTTTATGATAGCGGTATCCGACCTGAGGGACACGGACGCGGTTGGTGGCGCTAAGGTAAAGGCATACGATTACCAACAACAATTGATTGTTGAATCCTCCACCAACCAAGACGGTGTAGCATATTTAGATCCCAAGCGTGATCCCTATTTTATCGTAGTTGAATCAGGATCCGAAAGAGGTTACTTAAAAATCAGGGACGGACGTTCCAACTCCGTTTCCAGATTTGACGTTTCAGGTAGCATTACCAAAAAAGGACTCAAAGGATTTATCTACGGTGAGCGTGGGGTATGGCGTCCCGGTGATTCGCTTCACCTCAATTTCGTTTTGGAAGACAAGGCAGGAACATTGCCAAAGAACCACCCCGTTTCCATGGAAATTTATGACCCAAGGGGACAACTCAGGGAAACCATGGTAAAGGGGGAAAACGTTGAGGGCATGTACGACTTCGTAACCTCTACCTCTCCGGACGATCCTACAGGGAATTGGATGGCAAAGGTTAACGTTGGAGGTGCTTCCTTCTCAAAAACGCTGAAGGTAGAAACCGTTAAACCCAACCGCCTGAAGATTAACCTCGATTTCGGGGACGAAACACTACGCCCCAAAGGAAAAGAAGTAGAGGGTACCCTTAATGCCGCTTGGTTGCACGGCGCACCCGCCTCCAATTTGAAGGGAAGGGTGGAAATGCAATTGAGACAAAAAAGGACTTCTTTTAAAAATTACAAGGACTTCGTTTTCGATGATCCGGCAAGAACCTTCAATTCCGAACCGGAGGTCGTGTTTGAGGATGTCTTAAATAAAGAAGGTAATGCCCCTATTTCCATTGATATGGAAACCGAGGGAGCCGCTCCCGGAATGCTAAGGGCTGCTTTCAAGACTCGAGTATTCGAGAAAGGCGGTGACTTTAGCTCAGATAGCTACACCTTGGATGTAAGCCCTTACACGACTTACGCGGGCGTAAAAATCCCCACGAAGAAATACGGTGAAAAAAGAGCTGATGTAGGAAAGGATAATTCCTTCAATTTCGCCTTGGTGGATGAAGAAGGAAAAGGAAAGAAAGGAAACCTGTCCATTGGTCTTTATAAGGTAAATTGGAGATGGTGGTGGGATTCCTCATCCGATAACGTAACGGCTTATAATTCCTCCGAGCATTATAAGGCATTGCAAACGGAGAAAGTAAAAACCAACGGGAACGGTGAAGCCACCGCTGATTTCAAAGTGGAGGAGTGGGGTAGGTACCTACTTCGTGTTTGCGATGAAGAGTCGGGACACTGTTCCGGTGATTTCTTCTACGCCGGTTACCCTTGGAATGACGAGGAAGGCGGAAATGATTTCGCCACCATGTTGGTATTCACCTCGGATAAGCAAGAGTACGAGGTAGGGGAGACCGTTGAATTCAAAATTCCTACCTCCGAAGTTTCCAAAGGCTTATTGACCATTGAAAACGGTAGCCGTGTCTTGGAAACCCGTTGGTTTAATACCACGGAAGGGGAGAATGTGGTAAAAATCAGGACCGATGAGCGTTGGACGCCGAACGTTTATGCTCACGTTACCCTGCTACAACCCCATGCCCAAACCCTGAATGATCACCCGATTAGAAGATATGGTTTGGTGCCGCTTAAGGTAATCGATAAGAATACGGTGCTTAAGCCTGAAATCCGCATGGCGGAGAAATTGGCGCCGGAAAAGGAATTCACGGTTGAGGTAGTAGAGGAATCCGGAAAACCAATGGCGTATACCATCGCCATCGTGGATGAGGGACTGCTTGACCTTACGCGTTTTGATACGCCTGATCCTTGGAGTACGTTTTATGCCAAGGAAGCATTAGGCGTAAAAACCTGGGACATGTACGACCAAGTAATCGGTGGTTACGGAAGCGATTTAGAACGTATCCTAAGCGTGGGTGGTGGTGCCGAAAAACGCAAGAAAGGAGCAGAACAAGCACAACGTTTCAAACCGGTCGTGATGCATATGGGACCTTTCTACCTCAAGCGTGGAAGAAAAGGGAAACATACCTTCACCATGCCCAATTACGTAGGTTCCGTAAGGACAATGGTGGTTGCCGCCAAGGACGGTGCCTATGGTAATGCGGAGGAAACCACGCCGGTAAAAACACCACTAATGGTGTTGGCTACGGTTCCTCGTGTCCTTGGTCCGGAAGAGTACTTGAAACTACCCGTGAACGTTTTCGCCATGGAGAAATCCGTAAAGGACGTAACCGTTACCGTAGAAACGGATGAAAAAATCAAGGTAGTTGGACCATCTTCCAAGAAGATTACCTTTACCAAACCCGGTGATGATTTGGTGGAATTCGATTTAAAGGTTCTACCCAAATTAGGCGTGACTAAAATCAAGGTTACCGCTACTTCAGGTGGTGAATCCGCTTCTCAGGAGATTGAGGTGCAAATCCGTAATCCCAATCCTTACGTGACCAATGTTGAATCCAAAATATTGGAAGCCGGGGAATCCTGGGATTTGAATTATTCCCCTGTGGGAATGGACGGAACCAACCAAGGGATTTTGGAATTGTCCAATATCCCGCCCATCAACTTGGGTGAGCGTTTGAATTATTTGATTAGATATCCGCACGGTTGTATTGAGCAGACCACTTCTTCCGGTTTCCCGCAATTGTACGTTTCCAAGTTGATGAAACTGGATTCAGAGAAAGAAGCTGCGGTTCCCAAGAATATCGCGGCAACGCTTGAGCGCTTGGAGAACTTCCAAACGGACGGTGGCGGATTCGCCTATTGGCCGGGAGAGGAATACAATTCCCCTTGGGGAACCAATTACGGCGGTCATTTCATGCTGGAGGCAAAACGTGCCGGATATGCCGTAAACCAGAGTATGTTGGATAATTGGGTAAAATACCAAAAACGACAAGCGGATCGATGGTCCGCGGATGATGACCGTTGGAACGGTGATATGACTCAAGCGTATCGGGTTTATACCTTGGCGTTAGCAGGTGAAGCACCATTGGCGGCAATGAACCGCTTACGCAATACCAAGAACTTATCCGATCAAGCTAAATGGCGCCTTGCCGCGGCATATGCATTGGCAGGTAAAAATTCCGTGGCGTCAGGTATTATCAGTAATCTTTCCACCGATATTCCTGCCTACAATGAATTGGGTTATACCTACGGTTCCGATTTGAGGGACCAAGCCATGATTTTGGAAACGCTTATCGCAATGGGGGCAAAGAAGCAGGCGGCTGAACTGATTCCCGTTATTTCCGAGAAAATGAGCGCGGATAGATGGTGGAGTACCCAAACCGTAGCTTATGGTTTATTGGCGGTCGGGAAATTCGTGGGAGATAATGGTGCTTCCGATAAATTCACCTTTGATTATGCCGTGGACGGGGATAAGAAAAGCGGAGGTTCTAGTATGCCGGTCTTCAATGCCGATGTACCCAGCGAAGGAAAAACCAGAAACCTTTCCGTAAAGAATACTTCCACGGGCATTCTTTATGCTAAGCTGATTACCACAGGTAAACCCATGCTAGGTGATGATACCGAAGCATCCAATAACCTAAATATCTCGATTGCCTACAAGGACTCCGAGGGTAAATCATTGAATCCTTCGGATATTCCGCAAGGAACGGATTTTACGGCTGAGGTAACCATAACCAACCCAAGTAACACGGGAAGGCGATACGATGAGATGGCACTGACCCAAGTATTCCCTTCCGGTTGGGAAATTATCAATTCAAGAATGGATGATTTGGATGGTAAGGAAGCGGATAAGCCTGAGTATCGTGATATCAGGGATGATCGTGTGTATTCTTACTTTGATATCAATGCCGGGAAAAGTCATACCTACATCGTAAGGCTTAATGCGGCTTACCAAGGGAAATTTTATCTACCTACAATTTCCTGCGAAGCAATGTATGATAATACCATTAGCGCAAGAAAACCCGGGAAATGGGTCGAGGTTAGTTCAGGGAAGAAAGAAATTTAAAAAATATTTTCGGGCTTAGTAGGTTGATTATTAGCTTACTAAGCCCGTGGGTGTTTTTTTGATTAAAATAAAGTCATAGGATACTTGCATTTGAATCTTTAATCAGCGTATATTTGCAATCCGCTAATACCGCAGGGTGGAGCAGTTGGTAGCTCGTCGGGCTCA
>JAHDDF010000304.1 GCA_020629475.1 Saprospiraceae bacterium | reverse complement strand
CGGGTTATGGATTTTAGCGGTAAACCGGAAATCATAAAGAACCTAGGATTGGATACGGGTTAATTCCTTATTTTGGTAGCCCCAACAAAGGGGAGTTCTCTGAACGGGTCTTAACATATGGAAGGAGATTTATTCGGCATACCACACTTAGATATCTACTTGGTTTTCGGGATACTCCTGGCTTTCGGGCTGCTTGAAATCGCGAACGGGATGCTACGTGCATCAAAGCGTAAAACGGGTGATTGGATTCAAGAAGCCGGTGGTTTTCTCGTCTTGTCGCAATTGATAAAACCGGGGATTGTTTTATTGGTATACCTTTTAGGGAATAGCTTATTTCCTCAGTATAGCACCTTCCTTTACGGCTTTGGATTTATTCCTGTTTTCTTGGTGTATTTGCTTGTTGATGATTTATTACAATACTGGTATCATCGCATTGCCCATGAAAAACCCTTTCTTTGGAAATTGCATCGGGCACATCACCAAGCTGAGGAAATGGGATTTTTTGTTTCTTACAGAAACGCGGCGTTGTATTATGTTTTCATGCCTAACATTTGGTGGATAGGACTGATTCTATTCCTAGGAGGCGCCAAGGCAGTGGCGCTTGGATTAATATTAAAACAATTGGTCATTATTGGTTCCCACAGCACGCTTCCTTGGGATAAGGTTTTTTATAAAAACACCTTTCTAAAACCCGTAATTACCATATTACAAAGGATCATTATTACGCCTGCTTTCCACCATGCCCATCACGGCAAATCTAAACTAGACGGTGTAAGTGACCCCAACGGGAATTTCGGGAATATGTTCTCCATTTGGGACCAACTTTTTGGTACGGCTTATTTTAATAATACATTCCCGCAAGAATATGGTCTGCCCCATTCTACCAATGATCATTGGAGCGCTTCCTACTTTTATCCTTTCATAAAATCCAAGGATGAAACAAGTGAATTAAACCCTTCCTTCTCCAAGGAGGACACCAGTACCAATGAACCCGTTTTTATTGAAATAGAAAAAGGTAAAAATTACCTTTGGTGCGCTTGCGGCAAAAGTAAAACACAACCTTTTTGCGATGGTGCGCACCACGGCACCAAATTCAAACCTATCCTATTTGAAGGAAAGAAAAACGGTAAAGTTAGGTTGTGCAATTGCAAGAAAACAGGAAATCCCCCTTTTTGTGATGATTCGCATTTGGGGTAGATTTTTAAAACGCTGTTTTCACCCTTTCCTCGAACTCTTTAAATCCATAAAAATCCAAGGAGAATTCGAATTCATTTCCGGTTTTATTTATTTCGGTTTCAAGCCAACCATATTCACCATTCAATCTCTCAGGATAACTTAAAACAACCACCTCTCCTGTAGGAATGGATAGAATTGATTTTCCGTAGCTATTCAACAACCGAAACTCCCGTCCTCCTTCAGGATAAAATGGAATAATAATATTCCGGTCCTTATATATCATAACGATATTCCTAGCGGCACGTTTACCTTTAAATTTCAACAAAGGTGATTCTACGATAGGAGGTGCATTTACAAAAGCATCCACATTATACCAACCGAAAGTATCTATAGGTAATATAAAACGTTTACCTCCTTGACTTGAGGAATGACCTCCGGTAAAAAAGAAATTCGGCACATAAAAACTATCGGATTCCACTAAATTCTCGCATTCCGTTTTTTCATACCCTTCCTTGTACCAATCTATTCCTTGTAAAACACTTTCTCTTTCCACGTAGGCATAAATTGAATCCAATTCAGCATCACTTAAGGTAAAATTATTCATCAGAACAGGTTGCCACTCATACCATACACAAAGGGCTTCAGGGTTCCCTTCATTAATCATTTTCTGGGAGTTTCGGGTAAAATCATACAACCATTCCTTACTGCGCTTTAAATGAATATTACCCAATGCCGGTCCGGTAAGTTTTGCACTCATATCTTTTGAATGGCAATTTTTACAATGCACGTCATATAAGCGCTCACCTCCTTCTGTTATTTCAATAGATGGAGCTACATTTAAATCACCTTCTAGACCCCACGTACCATCATCTGATAGTTTAAACAATTGCATTTTCGTAGGAGATGACACGTAAGGTACATCAACATAAAAACCTTCATCTATCGGAACATTTGCCTCGAATTGCAGCATTCCACCGGACTCCAAGACCCTACCGTCATTTGAGATGGTATGTAATCCATCCAACACCATAGAGGGCTTATCCATCGCGGCTCGATATTCAAGAAAAACTGTTGTAGTCGTTCCGCAATCGAAGGAATTCTCCTTGAATTCGAAATTGATTCCTCCCTCGGTTTGTATGCTTACTTTTTCCCCGCAAGGAATAACAAGTGTTTCAAATTTGTTCTCCGACAAAGGCGCTTCAGCACAAGCAAAAAAAAGCACAAGGAATAAAATGGGGCTTAATCGTTTCATGGATTTTCTTTTGCCTTTGAGATACATTTCAGGTAGAACAACGTTGCAAGGAAACTAAAAACGCCTTAACTTAGTTTACCATATAAACAAACAGTAGTTTCATGAAAACAAACCCCATTACCTCCGCCCTACTCGGTGTTGCCGTAGGGGACGCCTTAGGCGTTCCTTATGAATTTAAAAGAACCTATGAAATGGACGCCAATCCTTGTAAGGGAATGGTTGGATTCGGGACGCACAACCAGCCTTCCGGTACTTGGTCGGATGATACTTCACTGACCCTTTGTCTTGCGGATGCTTTGTCCGATGGCTATTCATTAAAAACCATCGCGGATAAATTCGTTAGGTGGCGTTATCACAATCTTTGGGCGGCAAGAGGAAAAGTTTTTGATATCGGGATGACGACCCACCATGCTATTGAAAGACTAAAGAATATTTTACTTTTCTTGGATGATGATGAGTTTGAAAATTTAAAAACCCAAGGAAATGAAATGGACAACGGCAACGGTTCCTTAATGCGAATCATTCCCCTTTTGTTTTACATTAAGGGCAAGCCCATCAAGGAGCAATTTAATATCGTTCGGGATGTATCCTCCTTGACGCACCGGCACATCCGTGCGGCAATGGCATGCATGATTTATTTAAAATTAGCGGAGTATATTTTAAATGGTATTAACAAGGAAGAAGCTTACGAAAAAACAAGGGCTGATATCCGTTCCCTTTGGAAAGAAATACAATTTCCGGAAGGGGAACAAAAGCACTTCGCCAAAATCATTCAAAATGATATTCGATATATTCCTGAATCCAATTTACTCTCCGGGGGTTACGTCATTGAATCCATAGAAGCTTCCCTTTCTTGTTTCCTTCGTTACGATAATTATGAGGATGCTGTTTTAGCCGGCATTAATCGTGGACACGACACGGATACGACCGGGGCAATCACGGGCGGCTTATGCGGATTGTATTACGGTTCCGAAGGTATTCCGGAATATTGGATTGCCTCCATTGCAAGATTGGAGGATATTTTAGAACTTGGGAGGAAATTGACCAAGAAATACCCATGAAACATTTTCTCTTAATCATATTTATTTCAATTCCGTTCCTCGGCTTTCCCCAAGCCACTAAGAAGATTAAACAAAAGTTTAAACACACCAAATACAAGGAGGTATTTTATGTCTTGGTGGATCAACCCGCTAGGAAGCACGGGACTTATTTATTAATAAACAACGATAAAGTCATTATTGAACAAGGAAATTACCACCGTGGAAAAAAATCAGGTGAATGGAAATATTATTATGATGATTGTGGAATATCTAAATTAATTAAAGAAGGTTTTTTTACGGACGGAAAAAGAAGCGGTATTTGGAATTATTACAAAATTTCAGGTGAATTAAAGAGTACTTACAATTGTAATAACGGTACATTGCGAAATGGTAAGGGTGAATTAATTGAATTAGAAGAGGACGAAAAGGGCATAGTTCGCGTACGGTACCGTTTTGGCTATTATGCCATGATAAATGACATCCGGCAAGAAATCAAATATCCCACTATTGCTAGGGAAAACGGTATAGAAGGGCAAGCCGTGGTAAAATTTACGGTATATGCCAACGGAAGGTATTCTGAACCAAAGGTCATGAAAGATCCCGGCGGTGGCTGCGGTGATGAGTTCCTTAGGGTCATCAAAAAACTGCAAGGGAATTTCATCCCCGCAACCCAGAACGGTACTCCTATTGATTATGACGTATTCATTCCCTGTAATTTCCGTTTAAGTGAAAATGGTTCTTCTTGCAACAAGAAAAGGAGAAGAAAACGATAACAACTTCAATATTAAAATCCGATCTTTGTAACCGTGAAGGATCGCAAAAAAATATCATGGTTCGCCTTCGGGAAGTGGGCATTGATGGATCAGGTGGATAAAACCTATGATTCCGACGAAAAGTCCCGTTTCTATGATGATCTGGCGCGCCAATATTTCCACCGCGACCGTTTAGCTGAATTCATTGCTACCAAAATCAAATCCCTTTTCCCGGAAGGGAATCCTTATATCTGTGAACGTGCGGCAGGTAGCGGTATTATCACGGAAACTTTATTCAAGCACCAACTCACCAACATCCGTGCTACGGATCTCAGTCCTTCCCAACTCAAGGTTTTAGCGGAAAAACTCCAAGGACTGGAAACCGCCGTTGAAAACTTGAACGACCCCATGCCCGAAGTTCCGGAAAACACCTTTGACGTGGTGTTTCAAGTAGGCGCTACCCGTTTCATGAGCAAAGAAGGCCAAGAAAATTATATCAACGAAGCAGCCAGGACATTGAAGCCGGGCGGCTATTTGCTTTGGCCGGTGCTATGGGTAGAACGTCCAATGGTTTGGTTCAGGAAAGGTTCAAATAACCCCTTGACTACTTCTTGGGATATTGCCATGAAAATGGAAAAACAAGGGCTTGAAATCGTGGAAGCACCTTGGATCGTTCATGGCAGAATGCGTTTGCTTACAGGTACTTTTTTGATTGGTAAGAAAGGAAAACCCGTACAACGCAGCAAGGGTGAAACGATAACGCATCTCAAAAAAATCAGGAAAACTTTTAGGTTGAGGGAACGATAAACACCTTATGTTAGTTTACCAATCAAACTAACAACGAAATGAAAAAGTCAACACGCAGGAAAAT
>JAHDDF010000303.1 GCA_020629475.1 Saprospiraceae bacterium | reverse complement strand
AAGATATAAGATGCAAAACGTAAGACGGCACAAGACCGGATAAATTCAAGTCCTACATCATAAATCCTATAAGGTAAATCTTGTTTAAAGACTGTTCAGTCTTTCCAGGAATTCATCTTTCTTCCGCCGCGCCACATCCACGGAGATTCCATCCGAGAGAACGACGTATCCGCCTTCCCCGCGATGGTATTTTTCAATCTTATTCATATTAATAAGATGGGAACGATGCACCCGGAAAAAATCATAATCATTCAAGAGTTCCTCAAAACCCTTGATTTTACGTGTAGCACAGATGGATTTACCACCTTCCAAAAAGACATTCGTATAACTCCCTTCCGCCTCACAACGAATAATATTTTCTACTTGGATAAAGACAAAACCTTCTAAAGTCGGTAAAGCAATTTTGTGTTGCCTCGTTTCCTTGCTTCGGATATTCTTCAGTAAATGCTCGAATTTTTCGGTGGATTTCCGCTCCTTCAATTTTTCTCCCGCACGATGGACCGCTTGGATCAATTCCTTTATGTCAACAGGTTTCAAAAGATAATCCAAGGCGCAAAACTTGATGGCTTGCAAAGCATAACGGTCATGCGCCGTCACGAAGATGACCTCGAAATTAACGTCATCGAATTTTTCCAATAAATCAAAACCGGTTCCTCCGGGCATTTCCACATCAAGGAGAACGAGGTCAGGTTCCTGTTCCAAAATTAAGGGATGAGCAGGTGCCACATCCTCAGCCGTTCCTACTACCTCAACCTGCGGGCAAAAATCAGCCAACAACCCTTGTAGGATTTCCCGATTCTTGGCAATATCATCAACGATAATTGTTCGCATACTTTGGGTTAACGTTTCACTCAAAAATCCCGAAGGGATGAAATTACCCTAGAACAAGGGAAAATACCATATCAAACCCCGGAGGGGTGAAATTATGTAGAAACAAAATAATCAGGATTGACGAATCGGATAGAATAATTATCGGCATCCCCCCTAAAATCCCTAAATTTGCGCATTCTTAGGGAATCCTTTTCGTTCGATTTGAATTGAAAAGAAAATACAAGGAAAATTTGTTTTAAAGAAGAGGTTTAGATTCACCCGATTTTAGAAAATGGACAAACCAAGTCTTACATCTTAAATCCTACGTCTTACATCTTCAAAAAACATCCCGATACAAGCAATATCATGAAGGTATCCTACAATTGGTTAAAAGATTACTTGGACATTGACCTGCCTTGGCAAGAGGTATCACGCATCCTTACCGATATCGGTTTGGAAGTGGAAGGCGAAGACGAAACGGAAAGCATTCAAGGTGGATTACGCGGTTTTGTGGTGGGTGAAGTTACCTATCGCGCCCAACACCCCAATGCGGATCGTTTGTCCGTAACCCGTGTAAATATCGGGGACGGTGATGACTTGAGCATCGTTTGTGGAGCGCCCAATGTAGCACAAGGGCAAAAAGTAGTCGTGGCTACCGTTGGAACCATGATTTACCCCAAGGAGGGCGATCCTTTTAAAATCAAGAAAGGAAAACTCCGTGGTGAAGTATCCGAAGGAATGATTTGTGCCGAAGACGAATTAGGCTTGGGTGATGATCACGACGGTATCATGGTGCTTCCCGAAACCGTTGCGGTAGGGACGCTTGCTTCGGATTATTTCAAAGTAGAGAAAGACGTAGTATTTGAAATCGGCTTAACGCCGAACCGTTCGGATGCTACTTGTCATATCGGTGTAGCAAAAGATCTTGCTGCTTACCTAAAAGTAAACGGTGATGGTCAAGGCGTAAAGATGCCCGACGTTTCCGGTTTCAAGGTACACAATCACGATTTGCCGATTGAGGTGGTCGTTGAAAACACCAAAGCTTGTCCTAGGTACGCCGGTGTTTCCATCAAGGGCGTGAAAGTAGGCGAATCACCGGATTGGCTGAAGCGTCACTTGTCTTCCATCGGTGTAGCCGTGAAGAACAATATCGTAGATATTACCAACTTCATTCTGCACGAGTTGGGGCAACCGCTTCACGCTTTCGATGCGGATGAGATTGCCGGAAATAAGGTCATCGTCAAGAATTTGGCGCAAGGCGCGAAGTTTACCACCTTGGATGAGGTAGAGCGTGAACTAAGCTCAGAGGATTTGATGATTTGCGATGGTGATTCCAAAGGAATGTGTATCGCCGGTGTTTTCGGTGGTATCAAGTCCGGTGTAAAGGAATCCACTACGAATATCTTCTTGGAGTCCGCGCATTTCAATGCGGTTTCCATCCGCCGTTCCGCCGTAAGGCATAACCTAAGGACGGATGCTTCCAAGTGTTTCGAGAAAGGTTCCGACCCGAATATCTCCTTGTACGCCTTGAAGCGTGCCGCTTTATTGATTCAAGAACTTGCCGGTGGTGAAATTGCTTCGGATATCGTGGATATTTATCCGGAAGAGGTTCAAAAAGCGGAGGTAGACGTAAAGTTCTCCCACGTGAATCGCCTTATCGGCGATGAGTTGACCAAGGAGCAAGTACGTGAGATTCTAGGCGCTATGGAAATCGATATCCTTTCCGAGGATGGCGATGATTTCCGTGTAGCTATTCCAACGAATAAAGTTGACGTTACCCGTGAAGCGGACGTGATCGAGGAAGTCCTTCGTATTTACGGCTTGAACCGTGTTGCGGTTCCAAGCAGGGTAAAGAGTGCTTTGGTATACGGGCAGCACCCTGACTCGTTTAAGGTGCAAAACGTTATTGCGGATACGCTTGCCGCTAATGGTTTCAATGAAATCATGGGTGTTTCCATTACGGAATCCCGTTTTTTCAAGGAGATTTACCCGGTTGACGAAGCGGAATTGATTTACATCAATAACACTTCCAATAAGCACTTGGACGTAATGCGTCCGACCATGCTATTTTCCGGTTTGAAAGCGATTGCGCATAACAAGAACCGCCAGAACAACGATTTGAAATTTTTCGAGTTCGGACGTTCTTATCGCAAGAAGGATGATAAATACGTGGAGCGTGAGCACCTAAGCATATTGCTTTCCGGTCGTAGACATCCGGAAGGCTGGCTGGCGAATGATTCCGAAGAAGTAACTTTCTACAACTTAAAGGCTTTCGTGGAAAAAGTAATGGCTCGTTTGGGCTTGGAAGGTTACCAGGAATCCGATGCGGAAAACGGAATGTTAGCGTTCGGTGCTAAATTCCATAGAGGACCGCAAACCTTGGTGGAATTCGGAAAGGTATCAAGTAAAATTGCCAAGGGAATGGACATCAAAGGTTCCGTTTTCTACGCGGAATTCGCTTGGGATACCATCCTGAAGGCATTGCGCAAGCACAAGATTGAATTCTCCGAATTAAATAAATTCCCTACCATGCGCCGTGATTTGGCATTGGTGGTGGATAAGGGCGTGAAATTCGGTGATGTTAAAGGCATCGCTTTCAAAAACGCGAAGAAATTGATACGCTCCGTTAACTTGTTCGACGTATTCGAGGATGAAAGCAAACTAGGCGAGGGTAAAAAATCCTACGCCGTTTCCTTCGTTTTCGAAGACAACACCAAGGTGCTAAAAGGTAAGGAAGTGGATAAGGTAATGTCAAAAATGATTGCCTCCTACGAGAAAAACCTAAGCGCGGAGATAAGGAAGTAGTGGAGACTTTTAGATGCTTAGATTTTTAGATACTTAGAAGGTCTGAAAATCTAAGTATCTAGAAATCTAAATATCTAGAGAAAATGGACCTAAATGACAGAATTGCCCAGATTGATCTCAAGGTGAGACAACTTGCCTTGAAGTTGGATCATTTGAGGGAACGCAATACCAAGCTCACCAACGAGAACAAGGAGCTAAAATTGAAGCTCGAGAATGCCGTAATCCTGATTGCGGATATGGAGGAGAAAATGGAAATGACCGAGGCGGCATTGGAGCGAAAGCAAAGCGATGACCCCAAGGACGTGCAAGATCTTCGTAAGAAGGTGGATTCCTCGATCAAAGAGGTGGATAAGGTGATTGATTGGTTAGAGAAAAATTAATGCCCCATGGATGATTTCAAGACGATTACTATTACCCTAGCGGGACGTCCCTATCCGCTTCGCATTAAAGGAGGAGACGAAAATAATATCCGTAAAATCGTAAAGACCTTGAACGAGCGGATCAACCAATTCCAAATGTCCTATACCTCCAAGGACAAACAGGATTGTCTTGCCATGACCCTTCTTACAACTTCGGTAGAATTGCACAAGTACAGGAACGGTGCCTCCCTCCAAGACGCGGAGAAAAACTTGGAAGACTTAGAGGTGTTTTTGGACGCACTCCTAGAATCCTAGAATATACTGTTAAAACTTGTTTTAACAACGCCCCATCGGGGCACTCTGTCATTGGGAAATAGGAGTGTTATTTGTATTGCTTCAATTGAATAAGAAATTCAAAAGATCGGATTATTATCAATTAAATGAAGAAGGAAGAATGGTTCTTCTTCATGAGGATTTATTATTTCATTTTTCCCATGATGATGGTTTTACGGAACGTCTTTTAAGTATTGATATTGTTGTATATAAGGACTTTTCTTTTGAATTATTTACAAGCGCTTTTCAAGAAGAAAATGATTTTTTAGAGGGGGAATTGCCAAGCAAAATTCAAGTTTTATTTTCTAATCTTATTGCAATACAAAGTATCCCTAATATTAATCAATATTCATTTCCTGAAGGCATGGATATCACGGATTGTCCCTCACAACAGTATTATTTGAACCAAGGAAGCAAAACAAAATTCTTCTTTGTGGAAGAAGTTGCGGGTCATCATTCCAAGGATTATGAAGAGGGTAGTGATAAGCGTTTTTTATTGTTTCATGAGGCGGTTGTAGCGTGGTATAAGCAGCTGTTATAGGTAGGGTTTCAAGAAAAAAGGTTGGGATTTGAACTTAGAGTTAGTCATGTTTTTATGTCAAAAAGTAAAATAAACTTGACATAAAGACGTTTTAGCTTTACATTTGATTGTATAATAAAACCGGGGAACCCTGAAACCCTTATCGGAAAGAAAGGAATTGGCGTTCGGATTCTTTCCAAGGGCTCTAGGCTCCCGCAGAACATCTAAGTTATGAAAAGTAAACTTTTGTTGCCCGCCAAGTTT
>JAHDDF010000302.1 GCA_020629475.1 Saprospiraceae bacterium | reverse complement strand
GGGGTAGAGTTTTGGGGGATGTATTTTTGTCTTATAAATTATCTTATGTTAAGTAGTGTTGCTCTTGTTGTCGTTTTGGTGGGGTCGCTTGCAGACGACCCTATGCACTTGTCGGTCGGTTCGACCTCTTAAATCATCAAACCAAATACCCGAACTCCTTCATTCGTTTTTTAAAAGCGGAAAGGTTATTCCTTGCGACCAGGATATGGAATCCTTCGGCTTTATGTATTAGCGTTTTTAGCTTGGGGTCAGTGGCTAATAATCGAATGAGTTCCTTATCCTTTGTATTCGATAAAGAAAAAACCGTAATACTCGTTTCGTTACCGAGTGGTTTGGATTTTGTTTTTAGGCTTTTGAAGAAGTCATCCCAATTTTTAGGGAGTTTGGAGGAAATGATTTGTTTGAATAAAGTGACCTTTGTTTCCGCATCCTTCAAGTTTTTACAATCATGTAAAAAGGAGGAATAAGTAACTTGATACAGTTTATCCGTAATTTTTTCGGCAAATGGTGTTAGGCGGGTTTCAAAATCACCGGTATCATCACCAATAAAACTGATAGAGAGCGCATGATCGGAAAGATTGATTTTCCCTGCGTTTTCATTTGTTTTTGGAGTGTATGATTTAACCCTCCCTAAAACGAACATTCCCAAAGGTGTGAGTTGTATCGCCTTTAACCCGGAATAAGGGGCGGGGAATCCATGTTTATCTTTTTCGGAAGGAATATCCATGGCAAGATTCAATATCCCTAAGGCACCTAAAATGTATAAGTAAGCGAAGAGTGTGGTTTTTTCCACTACCTCAGGGTATATGTTACCATTGACGTACTTTTTTTGGGTATAACGTCCCATATCAACGGGGTGATACAATCTTTCTTGGGCGTGGTGAGGGTCGATAATTTCAAAGGGAAGGAATTCGTATTCCGATGCACGCCAAATACTTTCGGTGTCCGTCCATTCTTCATTGGGCAGTTGGGAAAGCATCCTTTTTAAAGAGGAAATATGGGATTTTCCTTCTTCGTACCAATAAAAGTCGATATAGCTTGAGCCTTTCAAGTGATCGAAAATACAGTAAAAATCTTCATAGTCATTTGAACCTAGACTATCATAGAATTTTTTGATTTCAAAATGTACCCCTTTGTTGTCATTTGAATAGAAGGCATGAACTATACCCGCCAAAAGTCTAGTTCTGAGTAGATGGTTTTCCTTCTCGGTTTCCTTGGGGTAAAACGCGGCAAGTTTCAACTTGCGTTGCATCTTGTTTAGGGTAGCTTTATTGGGTTTTCCTTTGGAGGAATATTTTATTTCCCCTTGTTTGCGGTATATTTTAATTCGACTCCATTCTTGAAGGATATCCTTTTCCCCGGTGTTATAAATATAAGGGGCATCAACGGGTGTTTTGTAGGTTTTGATTTTAGTGTTTTCGGGGCGGGGATAATAGGACTGGATTAACATCCTGATTTCACCCGGCATGGCATAATGTAAATCATCAATGGAACGTATGCGGTAGTGATAACTTCCGGGCGGGAGGGTAGCGAATAATTTGTAAGCGGGCTTGGTGGTTTTTACGTATTGGTATGAGCCATAAACCCGCATTTGTTTTTCCTCCAGTGTGAGTAATCCTGATAATTTTTCAAAGGTTTTATATTGCAAAACCCCCTCGAAGATTAAAACGTCCAAGGCTTTTATGAAACCCTCGTGTCCTTCTTTTCGAAAAAGCTCAAAAGTTTTTTTTGTGGTGAAAGGTGCAAGGATTCCGTCCAATACGGAACTTTTGGTGTATTTTTTTCCAACCGCGTACAATGAGGATGGAATTTTAGCACCCGCTTTTTTCAAGGCTTTATGATGTTTTACGATAAAATCCTCGAAAGCCCCTTTATATATTTCTTTTAGGGGTTCGGCATTGAACCGTTCCCCCATGATTAATTTTACTTGTGCAATGGTTATGATTTCCATCCGGGAAAGACTTTAGGAAAGTATAAAATTGATATCCTCTTCACTTAAGGATTTCATGGCGGCACCGTCAGAGGATATTAGATTGTCGAATAATTCTTTTTTTACTTCCTGTAATTGTAGAATTTTTTCCTCAATGGTATTTAAGGTAATGAGTTTATATGCGATTACCTTACTTTTTTGCCCGATACGGTGTGCCCGGTCAATGGCTTGGCTTTCGGCTGCGGCATTCCACCACGGGTCTAGGATAAATACCGTATCCGCTGCAGTAAGGTTAAGTCCCGTACCTCCGGTTTTTAAGGTCATAATGAATGCCTTGCAATCGGGGTCTGACTGGAAACGCTCCACAAGACTTTGGCGATCACGTGTAGCGCCCGTCATTTGTATATAATCCATCCCGATATCATTCAACTCCTCCCCTACTTTTTCTACCCCGGCGATAAAGTTGGCGAAGAGGAGTGCTTTTCTATTCGTCAAGGCGATTTCCTCCATTTTTTCCTTTACCAATGCCAGTTTGGGAGATTTAATTTTACCTTCTGTTTGGCTTTCCGGAATGGTAGCGATTTGCCGTAATTCATTCAAGGCTTGGAATACGAAAAATCGGGAAGCCGCTAGACCTTTTCCGGCTATGGATTGTTGGATAAGGGCTTGATAAAAGGCACGACGTTTTTCGTAAAACTTGGCATGTTCCTCGTTCATTTCAACATAAAGGACCTGCTCCGTTTTGTCGGGAAGGTCTTTCAAAACCTCTGTCTTCAGACGTCTAAGAATAAATGGATAAATTTTTCGCCTAAGTTGTAGCATCGCCATTTTATCGGATGCTTTTTGGATGGGTGTAAGGTAGTCCTTTTGGAAAGCGGTCATGCTTCCGAACATGGAAGGGTTCAAGAACCGAAACAAGCTATATAATTCCGATAGGTTATTTTCCAATGGTGTACCCGAAAGTGCCAAGCGGTTTTCGGCTTGGAGTAAAAGTACCGCCTTAGTGGTTTGTGCTTCCGTGTTTTTGATGTTTTGGGATTCATCAAGGATAACGTAAAAGAATTCCTCCTCGGAAAGTTGCTTGATATCGTTCCGCATGGTGGCGTAGGTAGTGAATACCAGATGCGCTCCCTTTGCTTTTTCCCAATCCCGCCCCAAACCGTAATGGGTATGGGTTTTAATATTAGGGGTAAAACGTTTGGCTTCCGCCGCCCAATTAAAGAGTAGGCTGCGGGGCATCACCACCAAGGAAGGACGTGTTTCTTTCTCGGGATAAACAGAAGCCATCAAGGCTAGGGTTTGGATGGTTTTTCCCAATCCCATATCATCGGCGAGGCAGCCGCCTAGTTTGTGTTCCATGAGGTAACGCATCCACTTGAAACCTTCCTTTTGGTAAGGGCGAAGCGTAGCATTTATTTTCGGGAAGCGGTATTTCTTTTTATTTAAGGTATTGAATCCTTCAAAGATTTCCCGGCTGGCTTTGAAATCACGGGCAAAGGTACGCTCCTCAATAAGTTCCTTAATTAAGGGAAGGTCAAAAAAGGAAACCTTGGTATTCCCGTTTTTGTCCTTCTTAAATATACGCTCCAGTTTCTTGATATAAGCCGGATCCAAGAGGGCATTGGTACCATCGCTGAGTTTTATAAAACTATTTTTGCGAAGCTCCTTCAAGGCTTGGAAAAGATCTATTTTTTCTCCCTCGAAATCCAAGTTTACCTTTCCTTCCAGAAAATCGATGCCGTGCCCAAGGCTTAGGTCCAAGGAAGGTTGTTTGGTGGAGACTTTGTATTTTTTCAACTTTTCCGCACCGAATACGGAAAAGGTAGCCATGAGTTTAGGGAGTTCCTCGGTTACGAATCTACCGGCGGATTCCTTGGGTATGACAAAGGTATTGCCATCCAAATTGAAGTTAGACTTACGTCTGCCCCGCCCCGTTTTACCGGCAATGGCCTTTGATACCTCATTGAGGGTGTCATCGATGGACAGTTGGGCAATGGGCCTGACGATTACCGTTTTTTCCATCGGGTTTACGGCAGCATGGTATTCCAAATCAAATTGGTTCAATGCTTCGAGGGGGATGTCAGATAAGGTGTGTGCTACTTCCACGAAAAGGGTCCCGTCCTCATCTACCTCCCGGAATATCAGGGCGGGACCGGGCTCTATGGGGATGGAGGATAAAACGTGCTTGTATTCCTCTAGCTGAATTTTGATGTTTTGGGTGAAGCTGTGCAACAGCGATAGAAAAATACCTAAATCATCCCCTTTAATGTCCGTATTAAACCCTTGTATGTCATTGTGGAAAATCCCAAGTGGCGGTAAGGTATATAAAGTTCTTCCGGTAATGGCTGTATCCTCCGTTAAGGTGCGGAAATCGGTGTAGCTTTCGGAACCGTTATCTAAATGTAACTTACAATGGTAGTTTTCTTCCCCTTGTTTTTCTATGCGTGCGCTGAGAATGGCGGTTCCACCATTTTCCAAGGGCTCCAGTTTACTATTATACAGAATGCCTGAGGAAAGAAGTATGGGTAGAACGTAAGGGATTTCATCTAGGTAAGCACGCTCGCTGTCGCCGCTCCAATCTATTACGAAGCTTTTGTCTTCCATATGATGGCTAAGCGCAAGCAGGGCTTGCCGTATTGCTCCTTGATAAGCGTAAGGATCAGGGAGGGCTAGTTTGCTTCCTTTGCCATCCGTAATGTCTATGTAATTTCCTTGTGCATCTTGCCGTAGTACGAATTTAATGCGCTTGGCTTTACCGGAAGAAGTGCTTATCCTTCTCCGTTTGAAGCGTTCAAAGGGATGGATGTTCATGTTTTCCTTGTTTGAGGTAAAGGTAAATTTTATTCTTGGTAAGGATGCGCTCCTTTAGGTATATGGGTCTTTTCTTTTTGAATGGAATGGCTGCTGCTTCAGTCTCCTGACCGAAGGGAGCGGAAGCAATCGAAGACGCATTCAATGCGTCTCTACAGTGGTAAAAATAAGAAGGAGGTCGAACCGACCGACAAGTGCACAAGGTCGTCTGTAAGGGCGACCCCACTACTCACAACCCAAATCCGCCTGTGAAGCGGCATCCGCGTTCGGGAAGCAATTTCCGGAGGGAACGGAACCCGGAACATAGCGTTCCAGTTGGTTATCATCCAATGCGTTTTCCACGAAATCAGTGAGTTGAT
>JAHDDF010000301.1 GCA_020629475.1 Saprospiraceae bacterium | reverse complement strand
ATGGTCCCGATTCTGGAATCACGGAACATTCTTGCCATTTTATATTCCTCCATATAGCCGTACCCGCCAAAGAACTGCAAGCATTGGTACATTACCTTATCGGACAATTCCGTTCCTAGTAATTTTGCCATGGAGCATTCCTTAACGGCATAACCGCCTTCATCATGAATTTGACAAAGATGATAGGTAAATGCCTTCACGCTTTCAATCTCGGCGGACATCTGTGCTATCCTATGGCGAAGTACTTGGAATTTATTAATGGTTCTTCCGAATGCCTTCCGCTCTCCCATGTATTGTAAGGAGTAGTCAATGGCGCTTTCACATCCCGCTATCGCGGAAACGGCACCGGCAAGCCGCTCCAATTGCAAGCCGCCCATCAAGTAGAAGAATCCTTGTCCTTCTTCCCCGATTAGGTTTTCAGCCGGCACTTTGACATCATCAAAATTCAATTCCGCCGTATCGGAGGCATGCCAGCCCAGTTTCTTGAGTTTTCTAGCGGAAACACCTTCTGCGTTCCTATCTATTACAAGGAGGGACACACCGTTTACACCCGCTTCAGGGTCCGTTTTTACTACGGCAATCATATAATCACCGTAGTAAGCATTGGTAATAAAGGTCTTCGCCCCGTTTACCACATAATGATCCCCTTCACGGATGGCCTTAGTTTGGATATTCGCCGCATCGGAGCCCGCACCCGGTTCCGTAATGGCGATAGCGGAAACCCATTCACCGGCAATGGTTTTCTTCAAGTATTTCTCCTTGAGGAAATCAGAACCGTATTTATACAAATACGGTGTAGACATATACTGCATTACCAAAGGACCAATAGTAAATCCGCCGGAAAATTGTTTGGATAACTCCTCCATGAAAACCACGGAGTAAAAGAAGTCGGCGTCCATTCCGCCGTACTCTTCCGGGTAATTCAATCCGAGGTAACCCATGTCGCCCATTTTCTTCCAAATCTCCTTGGGTACTTGGCGTTGCTCTTCCCACTCATCGATATATGGACTCACCTCCTTGGCAAAAAAGTCCTTCAATCCTTGACGGAACATCTCGTGCTCCTCCGTGAAATAACGGCTGTATATATTCATTTTTCTAGATTAAGAGGATGTAAGACATAAGATATAAGACGTAAGATTTTCTAGGAGGGTAAATCGAAAACAGGTTTTAACTCCGATTATGTCTTACGTCTTATATCTTCAATCTTACATCTTTAAAAATTACTTCAACTGACTCTCCGATACCCGCATCAGCAGATTGGTCGGTAAGCGCTTGGTTAATTCATTGAGATAATGGAAAACCCTTTTTGGGATAACCATGTCTTTTTCCGATTTTAAGGCGGCATAGGCATCCCTAGCTACCAATTCAGGATCAACCGCCATCCATCCGTCAAAGAGTTTCATTCCTGCCATGTTGGATGCCTGTTGGAAACGGGTACGGGTACTCGTGGGGCAAACCACGGTTACGCGCACCTTACTTTTCTTGGATTTCAACTCGTAATTGATTGCCCGGCTGAAGTTCTTTACGAATGCCTTGGTTGCGGCATAGGTGGAGAAAAACGGTGTGGGTTGGAAAGCGGTAATCGAGGAAAGATTCAGGATTTTTCCGGCATCCCTTTCCACCATATCCTTGAGGAAAAGGCGTGTAAGTTGGTATACGCATAAAACGTTCAAGCGAATCATATCCGATTCGCGTTCCATGTCCGTTTCATTAATGTATCCGTAAGAACCGAATCCGGCATTATTCACCAATATATCCACGGTAATTCCTTGGGTTTGGACATACTTGTATACCATCTCGGCAGCACCGTTTTCCGTAAGATCCTGCTTGAACAAGCGAAGGTTTACATTCGGATTCAACTCCTTCAATGTAGTAGAAGCGGAAGAGAGTTCTTCCTCGAATTTGGATACGATTATGAGCTCGTAATCGTCTTGGGCGAATAGCTTGGATAGTTCCAAGCCAATGCCGCTACTACCTCCTGTTATCAATACGGTTTGTGCCATGTCTAATGGTTTAAGTGTGATTCGTCGGGGGTGTTATTCATTGCACCGGATAATGTTCTCCGGTTGCTCGAACCAGTCATTATACTTGTTGCTGTATCGTTTATTGAGTTCCGTTCTTTTGATTTTCATGGTAGGGGTGAGAATCTTATTGTCAATGGTCCACTCCTCTTCAACAATGACGATGGAGTTGACCTTTTGGTAAGACAATAATTCCTCGTTCACTTCCTGGAGATGAGCCACGAAATTGGCTTCCACCTCCGCTTGTGCGGCAGCCTTCCCTATTTCGGAAAGATTAACCAAGGCTAAAGGTTGGGGAACACCCAAGCCTACAACGGCAATGTTTTCAATGAAGGGATTCTTGGAAAATTTCCACTCGATTGGCGCGGGAACAATGTACTTCCCCTTGGCGGATTTGAAGGTATCCTTCACCCTTCCCGTAATACAGAGATAACCGTCCTCATCCAGGGCGCCTTGATCGCCGGTATGTATCCATCCGTCCTTGATGACCTCCGCCGTTTTCTCGGGTTCGTTATAATAACCGGTCATCATCCACGGATTCCGCATGATGATTTCCCCTGTATTGGGATCACTCTTGATGTCCACGTTTTGCAATGGTTTTCCTACCGTTCCGGATTTAACCGCGTTCTTGGGCATCAGCGTACAGCCGGCGCAGTTTTCGGTCATTCCGTAAACCTCCTGTAAAGTCAAGTCAAATTGTAGGTACCAATTTTTGAGTTCATCAGGTGTTGGCGCGGCACCGGTTAAAACGGCGCGTGCCCGGCTTAAACCCAATCCCTTTTTGATTTTCTTTTTTATAAAGCTACCGACTACGGGTACTTTCAATAAAGTATCCAAGCGTTTTTGCGGAAGCTTTTCCAAAATCGCCAAGCGGAATTTGGTCCACAAACGAGGTACGGACATAAAGAGTGTCGGCTGAACCTCTTGCAAGTTCTTTGCGAATTTATCCAAGGACTCCGCGAAGGAAACCCGGGCACCAAGCATGATGGATGCACTTTCAACGATTATCCTTTCCGCAATATGATTCAAGGGTAAATAGGAGAGGAAGTGATGCGGCTTCCCGTCAAAAATCCCTAAGTTATCGTACAATTGTTCATTCCGCATCAAGAGTGCGGGAGACTTATAGGGTAACATCACGCCCTTGGGCGTACCTGTGGTTCCTGAAGTATAAATAATGGACCAAAGATCATCCAAACCCATATCCGGTTTTCCTTGAATGGGTTCGTAATCAGACACGAGCTTGTCCCAATCCAAAGTGTCTTCCACTACGGCATTTCCCTTGTAATGAGGGAAGCTGATTAGTTGAACGCCTTCAGGTATATGATCCGAATGATTCCAAGTATCTAGTTTTCCTACGAATAATGCTTTACAATGACTCAATTCAAGAACTTCCTTGAGTTGTTCGGGATTGAGATTGGGGTAAAAAGGTGCGCTGATGAAGCCACCCATCATCAAGGCAATATCCGCTATAATCCAGTGATAACAATTCTTGGAGAATATCCCGATATGGTCACCTTTTTGGTAGCCCAATCCTTGGAGAGCGGCACACATTCTTCTTGCTTCCTCACCTACTTGTTTCCAGGTAAATTCCTTCCAAGTATCCCCTTGGGGTTGGCGCAGATAAATCTCATTCGCCTTTTCTTCTTCCCAACGGTAGAAGTAATCCAAAAGGGTTTTTATGTCTTTGTATAGTTCATTCATAGTACAGGCAAATTAGGACAGTTCAAATACGTCTCCCCAAAGGCGTTGGCCGCCGTCCACGTACATGGTTTCACCGGTGATATAAGATGCGAAGGGAGAGGCAAGGAATAATACCAAATCCGCTACCTCCTTGGTGGTTCCTAGGCGTTTCATCGGGATTTTAGCGGAAATTCCCTCTAGGAGTTGAGGCGGATAATTTTCCAATCCGGTACTCTTGATAATACCCGGCGCAACCGCGTTCACACGGATGCCTTTCCTTGCCCATTCCACGCCTAGGGTTTTGGTCATGTTGTCAACACCCGCCCTGGCAGCTCCGGTGTGTACCATGCCCGGAAAGCCACGGAAAACATTGGCTATAATATTTACGACGATGCCTTCCTGTTTCGGTAAGAAAAATTCCTTCGCCATCGCTTGGCTCATGTGGAAGGTGCCGTTCAGATTATTATTAATAACGGTATTCCAACCATTTCTTGAAATATCTTCCGCCAAGGAAGGGAACTGCCCACCGGCATTGTTGATAAGGATATCCAACTTGCCGCTCTTCTCCTTGATGGTTTCCACCACATTCTTGATGCCGTCTTCCTCACGGATATCGCAAACGGCATAGTAGCAAGTTCCTTTTTCGGATAATTTTTCGGCTGCGGCTTTCAAGGGCTCTTCCTTCCGTGAAGCGATGCAAACCTCGGCACCGTGTTCCAAGAAATACTCGGCAATGGCGTAGCCTATGCCGCTTCTTCCGCCGGTAACCAAAACCGTTTTTCCCTTGAAAATATCGTCCTTAAACATGGCTTTATTTTTCTCCCGATACGGGGCGTTTCTTACTGCTGAGAAGGGTCCTCATAAGGATATCCCAAATCAGTGTGGTAAAGGCAAAATTCTTATCGTTATCCTCGTAATGATGGCGCATATGATGGCGCTTCAACATTTGGAAGTATTCGTTATCGTAATTCCTTTGATGGGAAGCGTAGTGCAACCAATCGTAAAACATATAGCAAGTAGCTACGCCTGCCATGAAGGGATGGGCGTAATGTCCCATTGCCAAGAAGAACAAGCCCCAGATTAAAACAAAGGCAGGTAGACTCACGACCGGACCTACCAACATGAATCGGTGATCATTGGGATAATCATGGTGCCCTTGATGGATGGTATAAATAAACTTTTGCCAAAAAGCGCTTTTCGGTTCCCAATGGAACAGGTAGCGATGCATGAAATACTCGAATACCGTCCAAAAAGCCAAGGCGCTACCGAAGGCTATTAGGATGTGCCACCAAGGCATTTGTATCCAAAAAATAGTAGCAAGAATCAAGGCAAGTGAAATGGGTGTAAAGACATAAAACGGAATCTTGTGATCCGTGATATAAAAGCCTCCGAACATCTCTTTTTCTTTGAGCTCGTTAGGCATGTC
>JAHDDF010000300.1 GCA_020629475.1 Saprospiraceae bacterium | reverse complement strand
AATGACAAATGATCCCGATAGCTATCGGGAGACAAATGACAAATGACAAATGACAAATGAATTTGTTGGGCTGCAAGAATAAAGTAATTTCCCTAAAACCTAAAACCTAAAACCTAAAACCTAAAACCAATGCCGGAAAGCTTTAAGATAATGATTGTTGAGGACGAGGAATTGATGTCCGACAAGATGGAAATGCAAATCGAAAAGCTTGGGCATGAGTTATTTGCCTTGGTAGATAACTCCAATGACGCATTAGCGGAATTAGAAAAAGATCAACCTGATTTAATTTTAATGGACGTTAGGATTGAAGGGGATTATGACGGGATTGAACTAGCGGAAATGATTCTAAAAAAGTGGGATATTCCCATTTTATTTATCACTTCCAATCATGATGATTCCACTTTTAGAAGGGTAAGTCGTATTTCCCCGGAAGGGATGATAACAAAGCCTTTTACGGATATTCAATTGCAAAGAAGTATTGAACTCATATTTACCAAAAAGAAGAAGGAAAAAGAAACGGAAACCAGCCCGGATGTTTCATGGTCTTCCGGTGAGGACGTGATTTTTATTAAGTCAATGGGCAAATTAAATAAAGTAAATATTAATGATATTTTTTACTTGGAAGCTGATGGTAGATATGTACAAGTGCATTTAATTGATAAGAAATATCTGGTTCGAATTTCCATGAAGGATTTCGTTCAAAAATTAAATCCCAAACAGTTCATGCAAACCCACAGGCAGTTTGTGGTAAACGTAAAAAAAATTAAATCCATTGATTTAGAAAATTCAGTAGTAATTCTAGAAAGTATGCATATCCCTGTTTCAAGAAGGGAAAAGGATAATTTACTGAACGGATTGGATTGGTTATAAAAAATAAATCGAATTTCGTCCAAGGTCGGAACCGACCGACACGTGCAATTCCCCGACACTAGGGTCGGGGAAAAATCCCCCTATCCCTTTATCTTATTTTAAAACAGAATCCATTTCGACGAAATTATTTCTCCTTCTTCTCTTTCTCCTTCCTTGCGATTTTCTGATCATTATTACTCTCGTACAACACGTAATTGTCGTACTTAGCACGGTTGGATTCAGCCCAAATATCCTTCCCGATGTTACACAGCATAATCAGTTCATCATAAATTTGATTTCCTAGATCCGTTCGTCTTTCCACGGATATATCCCTTTCGCTTACTTTATCCTGTTGGATATTTACCGCGTTTTCAAAAGCGGAGCAAGCATCCGTAACTCGTTTCAAAACCTTTTCGTTCAACCCCACGTCCGCCAGGAAATCAATCTGCTGACGAGATACCCGAACCACGCGCCTACCACAAAAAATAAGTTGGGCATCCGTCATGTCGCCCATTTTTGCCGTCCCGAATTTCCGGTACCTACCGGAGCGGTTGGAGTACTTCATGGCTACGCGGGTCATAACGGAGCGGATTGCCGTTTTTAGATTTTCCGCCGCAGTGTACTTCTTCTCCGTAGTCAACATTTGATCGCCCACCAATTCATCATCATTCGGCAACTGCCCGAATCGATCCACCTTGTCCTTAAAGGTTTTCATCCTTTGGATTTCATAACCATACTGTTTGAACAAGGCTTTTTCCGAGTGTGCTTGCTTCAATTTTTCCACGCAAAGCAGGTATAAATCAGCATCAGGAAAATTGTATTTGCGATTGGCGGATTGCTTTTTCATTGAATCAGATATTAACCAAAATTGACTAAATGATAATTCCTGATTCAAATATATGACTAAAATTTACTCATTCAAAATTTTCTGGCTATGATGTTTGAGCCTATACACGACTTTTCTTTGCGGGTACAAATCCTTAATTTTGGTTTTTAGAGTATGCTTAGATTTTGGTCTTAATATCGAGAAGTGAGTTTCGTAGACCAATTACTAAATTTTAAACATACACTTTGGCTCTGATAGGTAATCGTGTTGCTAAATCAATTTGATGCATTTGACTAAAATTCAAGATATTAGACGCTAGGCATTAGGCTTCGTTATGCTACTTTAGCAAACGACGGTCTAATGTCTAATATCTAGCGTCTAACGTCTGAATAACAATATTTTATGAGGAGCACTTTGTTGAAAATCTAGCAACAGATTTACCTAATTGAGCTTACACTTAACATGGGCTTGCCGTTCAAATACTCCTTGAATATCTACTTGGATGATGAAAGCGCCCTTACTATAACCTAATCCCCTCGGAAAGAGGGAAACACCCAAACATGGGATTTACGACTGAACAAAAAGCGGCAATCGCCGCCATTGCGGATGCTTTTCTTCCTTCATTGGAAAGAGAAAATGATCCTGATGGATACTGGAAAAGGGCAGGTTCCGATTTGCCCTTACCTGATTTAATAGAAGATACCGTCCTAGCTCTTCCCGGGGAGGAGCAAAAGGAATTCACGGACCTTTTGGATCTGATGAATTCTTGGAAATTGGGACTGACTTGGTTCGGTCCCATGAAATCCGTTAAAAACCTTACGGTAGAACAGCGGGAAAAAATGCTAAAGACTTGGTCGGCATCATCCTTACCCATTTTAAGGAAGGGTTACAGTGGATTAAAAAAACTGGTTATGATCCACTACTTCGGGTATTCCACGCAGGAAACCGAAAACCCGAATTGGAAAACCTTGGGTTATCCCGGTCCTTTAGAACAAAAAGGAAATATCCAAGATCCTGTTTCTTACTCCACGGAGCGCCTTGACGGAAACGCCATAATTTCTTGCGATGTGGTGGTAATTGGTTCAGGTGCCGGAGGGGGAGTGGTTGCTGCCGAGTTGGTGAAGAAAGGTTACGAAGTCGTAGTTCTTGAAAAAGGTCCGTTCTTAAAGGAAGAGGACATGACCATGCGTGAAGGGGAGATGCTCGCCAAATCCTATGATAGAAAAGGGGCATTCATATCGGACGACGGCGGAACCACCATTCTTGCGGGTGCTTGTGTAGGTGGCGGAACCACGGTTAATTGGTCCGCATCATTCCGCACGCCGGATTATATATTGGAGGAATGGGCGGATGAACATGATAACCCGCATTTTAAATCCCCGGACTACAAAAAGTGTTTTGAGGCTATCGAGGCACGGACCGGAATGAAGAAAGGAATTTCCCGGCACAATCCACAAAATTCCGTTCTTCTTAAGGGCGCAAAAGTACTCGGGTATCATCATGATGATATCCCTAGGAATGTAGCTCCAAACCAAGGAATGGATGAAGAGCTTTATTGGAAATCCCAAGGCTACGGAACCCTTTGTGATGCCCTTGGAACCAAGCAAGGAACCCTAAAAACCTTTTTGAAGGATGCCGTTGAAGGAGGTGCAAAAATTTACGCGGATACAAGGGTGGATACCGTTACCCATGCCTCGGGAACGGTTTCAGGTGTAATTGCTTACCAAAGTGATGAAAACGGACACCGTTTTAAACTAACGGTTTCTTGTAAGAAGGTGGTCGTTTGTGCGGGTGCTTTACACACGCCGGCTATTTTAATGGCAAGCGGGTTATCCCATCCGCAAATCGGAAGGAATCTATACCTCCATCCGACCAATGCCGTAAGTGCTGAATATGCCGAACCGGTCGATGGTTGGTTCGGTCCCATGATGTCTGCAGTGAGTGATGAGTTTACCCGGCTTGACGGTAATTTCGGCTACAAGATTGAAACACCGCCCTTGCATGCCGGTTTTTCCGCCTTGTCAACTCCTTGGAATGGAGGGGAAGAATTCAAGGAAAGCCTCTTGGGATTAAGGAACTTTGGCTCCTTCATAGTCCTAACAAGGGATAAATTCGGCGGGAGCATCAAGATTAACGCTAGGAAACGCCCCATTGCGACCTACAGGTTAAACAAATACGACAGGAACCACTTGGTACACGGTATGGTGGAATGCGCCAAAATTCACAAGGCAGCAGGTGCTAAAAGTATTCGATTACTAAGGAATGAACCTACGATATGTGATTTGGAAAAAGATGATTTTGATAATTTTCTAAAGAAAATCCAATCGCTGAGTTGGGCGCCCAATCGGTTTATTCTCTATTCCGCCCATCAAATGGGAACCTGCAGAATGGGAGGAAGAGATGCGGATCATCCCATTAAACCAAACGGCGAAACCCGCGAAATAAAGAATCTTTTTATAGCGGACGCAAGTGCGTTCCCGAGGTGTAGTGGCGTAAATCCAATGCTCTCTATCCAAGCATTGGCATACCACATCGCCCAAGGGATTTAATTCGGTGAAAATGCCTTAACTCTTTCACTCCTTAACCCTTTCACTCCTTCACTATTTCACTAGTACGGCAGCGTGATTATTGCTCTCCTTGCATTCAATCACCAAACGATCCGCATCAAGGAACAAGAGAAGCATTTTTGTATACTTGGTTTGTTTCCTTCTGCTAACCTTGAATTGCAGTTTCATGGAATCACCCGGGAAGAGTATTCCCCTTGTTTCCTCCAAACCTTGGAGATAAATTTGATCAGCGGCGATTGCCCCTTGGCTAAATCTAGGTGTTCCGGAGAAATAAGCCCTAGTCACTACATTATCCTCGATATCCTTTTTATCCCCGATAACATTGATGGCGCCTTTTCCCTCATTTTTAACCAGGAATTCAACGTAGACGAATTTTTTGTCCTTCTTCAGGACCTCCAAGCTATCAATGACCAAATCCGGGCATAAATCACGGTTAGGACGGTAATTGTCATTGTTACCCAAGTTGCCGGAAACGGAAAACATTTCGCCCTCAACCCTTTTGTCCTTAGGGATTTTTACCTTGAATTCATGATATTGGGATTGCCCGGATTTTAAACTGATTTTTCGGGATCGAAGCTTCTCGGCTATCAAATCCGTATGGTAACCGATATCGGAATCCGTAATCGAAATATCCGGGTTTACCACCAACTTTTCCTTGATGGTGGCTATATCGGCAGGCGTTAGGTCCAGTTTCCCGGTGTTTGTTACCCGCAATTTTACCTTGAAAAATTTCTTCCTTTTCGCAATAATGGTGGGTTGATCCACGTGAATTCTGTAACCTTCATATTCAGGGTTACCCGTATCACCACCGGATTGGGTGGAACCCGGAAGCGAAAGGAACGTAAGAGCTGAAAGAATAATTAAGAGACGAAACATTTCTGTGTTTTTTCAAAAATCGGAGCAAA
>JAHDDF010000299.1 GCA_020629475.1 Saprospiraceae bacterium | reverse complement strand
ATACCGCTACGATTTCCTCCGCTAAGCGTCCATTTGCCTGAGCTTTTGCCGCTTTCATTTGGGAATTATAGGCAAACTTATCTTGATCTTCCCTGGAGATATTATACTTCTCTACTAAATTTTCAGCGGTAACACCCATGCCGTCCGTTCCGTACATGGAGTGTAGTTTCTTGTTTACAAAACGCCATCCAAAACTGGAATCGTGCATTTGGGCATCCCTACCGAATGGCTTGGACACCTTGGAAATTACCCAAGGACCACGTGTCATATGCTCCAATCCTCCCGCGATGAAAACATCACCGTCACCTGCCTTGATTGCCCGGTTGGCATGAATCATGGATGACATCCCGGAGGAGCAAAGACGATTCACCGTCTCTCCCGGAACGGAGTAGGGGAGCCCCGCCAACAAGGAGCACATCCTTGCTACGTTTCGGTTGTCCTCTCCCGCTTGATTGGCGCAACCCATGATAACGTCCTCGTAGGCTTCCAAGGGGATTTGAGGATTACGTTTTACCAATTCGGCAATAACGTGCGCACCTAAATCGTCCGTACGAACAGGTGATAAGGTACCGGTAAATTTTCCGATGGCGGTTCTAACGCCGTCTATGATATATGCTTCCTTCATGCTTAGGATGGTATAACTTCTTTTCTTGTTCTATAGACCGTTGCCCTAGATAATCCGATGGTATCACCTGCTTGATTGGTGACGACGACATCATAAACGGCGGTCTTGTTGTTGCTTGAGGTTTCCTTGGCTTCAGCAGTGAGGATGTCTCCTTCTTTACCTGGCTTAGGATAAGAAATGAATCCGTCTAATGTAACGCTTAAGACGTTGTAGGAGTTTGCCGCGAATGCAAGCGCGGAGTCCGCAAAACCGAAGGTGACACCACCATGAACAATGCCGAAACCATTCAGCATTTCCTTCCTGACGGTCATTTGTATTTTGCAATAACCTTCACCGTGTTCAACGCCTTCGATACCCAGCCATTGGCTGTAGTAATCGGTAGACATCATTTTATCGAATACGGCTTTGGCTTGCATGGGATTCTTCTAGCAGTTTTCCTCGTAAAAGGTTTGGGCACGTTTGCTCATTCTTCTTAGAAGGGGAGAGCAGCGGTATCGGGTTTCGTGGTATTCGTCAAATAGCTCATCAAGTATATGAACGCAATTGTCGATACCGATTTCATCCGCCCATTTCAAGAGTCCTTTAGGGTAATTTACGCCCTTGGTCATGGCGGTATCAATATCATCACGGGATGCCACGTTCAAGAACAAGGCATCCGCCGCTTCATTGATCAACATGGTAACGATACGCTCCACGATTTTTTCCCCGAGTCGTCTGTCCTTATCCGCCTCCGGCTTTTGTGCACCTTCGGAATGGTCGTAAAAACCACGACCGGATTTTCTACCTAGGTAGCCCGCTTCCACCAAACGCTTTTGGGTAAAGCTGGGCTTGTATCTCGCATCGTAATAGAATGCTTCAAAAACGGATTCGGTAACGGCGTAATTCACGTCATGCCCGATAAAATCCATTAGGGTAAACGGTCCCATGCGGAAACCACCGATTTCGGTCATTGCCCAATCTATGGTGGCTTCATCCGCCATTCCTTCTTCCAAAATCCTTAGAGCCTCACCGTAAAAAGGACGAGCTACACGGTTGACAATGAAAGCCGGAGTGTCCTTGGCTACTACGGTTACTTTACCCCAATCATCTATAATACCCTTGGCTTTCGCCAATGTTTCTTTTGAAGTTTGAACGGCGGGAATAATTTCCACCAACTTCATTATAGGAGCCGGATTGAAGAAATGAATTCCGATAACGCGCTCCGGTTTGGAACAAGCAGCGGCAATGCCGGCAATGGAAAGGGAAGAGGTATTGGAAGCAAGAATGCAATCCGGAGAAACGATATCCTCCAAGGAGTCGAATACCGCTTTTTTGATGTTCAAATCCTCGATAATCGCCTCGATGATGAGGTCGGAATCAGACATGTCCATGATGGAGGTAACGTAGGAGATGTTTCCTAGGATATCATCACTTTGATCTTGGCTGAATTTTCCCTTGGCTACTAATTTAGCCATGGTTTTCCTCAGCTTATCGTCAGCGCGTTTTGCGGCATCGCTATTGTTATCGAATACCTTTACGCAACAACCGTTTTGGGCGGCTACTTGGGCAATGCCTACGCCCATGGCGCCCGCTCCTATGATTCCGATGTTCATATGTTAGATTTTTAGACAAAGAGACTTTTAGATTTCTAGATTTTTAGGAAAGCACCTCTTTGCTTCTAAGTATCTAAAAATCTATTAGTCTAAATATCTAGCGTCCTTTAAAATTGGGTTTACGCTTCTCCATAAATGCGGTAACGCCTTCCTTGTAATCCTCGGTTTGTGCTGCCTCGATTTGATATTTGCCTTCCAAGGCGAGTTGTTCTTCTAAGGTATTGGTCATGGAAACGTTGAAAAGGCGTTTGGTGAGGGCTAGACCGTGGGTCGCCATATTGGCGAGTTTATTGACTAGTTTATCACGTAAAGCATCGAATTCCTCCAAGGGAACCGCCTTGTAAATCATGCCCATTTTTTCCGCTTCCGCAGCCGGAACTTTATCACCTAACATACAAAGGGCTAGTGCTTTTTGGTAACCGATAAGCCTAGGTAGGATATAAGTCCCTCCGGAATCAGGTACCAAACCAATGCCGCTAAATGCTTGGATGAAACTTACTTTTTCATGGGCGATAACGATATCACAGGCCAAGGCGAGATTGGCTCCTGCACCTGCCGCTACACCGTTTACCGCACAAACGACTGGCTTTTCGATATTACGTATTCTTGTTACGATGGGATTATAGTGCTCTTCCAAGATTCTTTTAAATCCGGGGTTTTTCTCAGGATCGGTAATTTCACCAATGTCTTGTCCTGCACAAAACGCCCTACCGTTTCCGGTAAAAAGAATAACCCTTACGGATTCATCCGCTTCACATTTATCAAAGGCGGCTTGGCAAGCTAAAGCCATTTCACGATTGAAACTATTGAAAACACTCGGGCGATTCAATGTAATTTTACCGACACCGTTTTCAATTTCAAGTAGGATGCTATCGCTCATGTTTTCGTTTGTTCTTTCTAGTAAATTCTAATGGCATTTGAAATAATCAAATGGCTCTTTGCAATCATTGCACTTATAAAGTGCCTTACATGCGGTGGTTCCGAATTGGCTAATTAAAGCGGTATTGTCGCTTTCGCAAAAAGGGCAGGGGACATTATCATATTCGTCCATCAATGCCTTTTTATCAAAGGATTTAGCTACCGGTGGAACGATGCCATTTTCCTTGAGTTTTTGCTTACCGCTTTCGGTAATCCAATCCGT
Source organism: Saprospiraceae bacterium (assembly GCA_020629475.1). Taxonomy (GTDB): domain Bacteria; phylum Bacteroidota; class Bacteroidia; order Chitinophagales; family Saprospiraceae; genus JAHDCE01. The sequence continues at coordinate 1,801 of JAHDDF010000299.1, read as the reverse complement.
AGTCCACGCCGGCGAAAGTACGGTTTTTATCTCCGTTTCGAAGCCGTGTTCTTGTAAAACCGCCTTGATGTTAACGGCTATCATATCCATTGCCGGGCAGCCGGTGTAAGTAGGGGTAATCGTAACCAAAACTTTTTCTGCTCCCTGGATTTCCACATCCCTCACTATTCCTAAATCAAGGACGGAGAGCGCAGGGATTTCCGGGTCGGGTACCTCTAGGAGTAGGTCGTATATTTTCTCGGTTGTCAATTATCAATTACGAATTACGAATGGTTCAATTACGAATGATTGGGATTGAATAGGGATATGAAATCTTGCCTTATATCTTCCTGTTTACCATTCCATGTTTGGATAGGTGCGTTGCATCCATTGGAAATCGGAAAGGATGAATCCCATGTGTTCAGAGTGGATGCCTTTTTTTCCGCCGGAATGACTCCAAGTAGAATCGGGCGCTTGGATATTGGCTTCCGCCAAAACGTCTTGGATATGGGCTTTTGCTTCCTTTGCTACCTCTTTAAGATCCGGAGCAAAACCAGCTTGGTTGAGTTCCTTATCCAAATCCGTTTCTTGCCACATTTCACCTACGTAATCCCATAAGTCGGTGACTGCGGTTTGTAAACGGGAATGGCTTTCATCCGTTCCGCCGCCAAGGCGCTTCATCCATTCGGTGCTGAAACGGAGGTGATAGCTTACTTCCTTGAATGACTTTGCGGCAATAGCCGCCAATCTTTCGTCCTTGGAATTTTTTAGTCTTTCCAAGAAGGGGAGGTGATAGGAATCAAAAAAGAATTGCCTAGCGATAACGTAGGCGAAATCATCATTGGGCTGCTCCGTCAAAAGAACGTTCCCGAATTCACGGATATCCCTTTTGTATGCGAAATCGTCCTCGGTTCTGCCTTTGCCTTCCAACTCGGCGGCATAGGTGAAATAATTCCGGGTTTGCCCGAAAAGATCCAAGGAGATATTGGTCAATGCCATATCGATTTCCAAGGCGGGACCGTGTCCGCAAAGTTCGGATAGGCGATGCCCCAAAATCATGGAATCATCTCCAAGGCGAACGATATATTGGATTAATTGCTCTTTCATTAGATGTGCTTCAGTTCATCCGGTAAATCGTAGAAAGTAGGGTGGCGGTATACCTTGTCCTGCGCCGGTTCGAATAACTCACCCGCTTCCTCCGGATTGGATGCCGTGATGTACTCGGATTTTACGACCCAAATACTAACGCCTTCCATTCTACGGGTGTAAACGTCACGTGCGTTTTCCATTGCCATTACCTCATCGGTAGCGTGGAGACTGCCGACATGCTTGTGGCTCAAGCCGTTTTTACTACGGATAAAGACCTCCCAAAGTGGCCAATTTTTCATATTGCTAATGCTTAATTCGGTTATGCTGATTTAGCGATATTTTCCTTAGCGGCGGCTTTCTTTTCGGAATAAGCCATTGCTGCTTCACGTACCCATGCGCCTTCATTGTAAGCTTTATTTCTAGCTTTCAAGCGCTCCTTGTTGCAAGGGCCGTTTCCTTTTACTACGTTCCAGAATTCTTCCCAGTCGATTTGCCCGAAATCGTAATGACCGCGTTCCGCGTTCCACTTTAAGTCCGGATCAGGTAAGGTTAAATCCAGGAATTCAGCTTGCGCCACGGAAATATCCACAAAGTTCTGGCGGAGTTCATCGTTTGATTTACGCTTGATTTTCCAAGCCATGGATTGTGCGGAGTGGGTGGAGTTGGCATCCGTAGGACCGAACATCATTAATGACGGCCACCACCAACGGTTCAAGGCATCTTGCGCCATTTC
>JAHDDF010000298.1 GCA_020629475.1 Saprospiraceae bacterium | reverse complement strand
AACGCGAAAAGCAACCAAATAATCCTTACCTTTGTTAAACAATAAATCAACCGAATGATGGTTATGGCGCCCGACGCGAAAAAAGAACTCATAGAAAAAATTGATGCGGCTTTGGATAGCATCCGCCCACACCTCGCTGCCGACGGCGGCAACGTGGAAGTCGTGGATGTTTCCGATGATATGATTGTTTCCATCAAGTGGTTGGGGAATTGCAGCAGCTGCTTCATGTCGGCTATGACCATGAAAGCGGGTATCGAGGAAACGCTGAAAAGCAAAGTTCCTGAAGTACAAGGAGTAGTTCCCATCAACGGCGTAAAGATTCCATAGGGAATGACCCGAAAAGACCTTTTCCGGAAAATTTTAGAGAAAAAATCCTACCTCTGCGTAGGTTTGGATACGGACATCAAACGCGTACCTAAACATTTGTTGAAGTACGACGATCCCGTCCTTGAATTCAACAAGCAAATTATTGAGGCAACGCATGACTTATGCGTGGGTTACAAACCCAATCTTGCCTTTTATGAAAGCCTTGGCCCTAAAGGTTGGATTACGCTTGAAAAGACCTTGGAACTTATTCCGGAAGGACATTTTACCATCGCGGATGCCAAGCGCGGCGATATCGGCAATACTTCCAATATGTATGCCCGTGCTTTCTTTGAAAGCATGAACTTTGATTCCGTAACCATAGCACCTTATATGGGTGAGGATTCCGTGAAACCCTTCTTGGGATTTGACGGAAAGTGGGTCATTCTTCTTGCCTTAACTTCCAATCCCGGTTCCGCTGATTTCCAGCGTACCCTTCAAGAAAACGATGAACCGCTTTTTGAAAAGGTAATGCACAAAGCGACTACCTGGGGCAGCGAGGAGGAAATCATGTTCGTGGTAGGTGCTACGCATTCCGAGGATTTCAAGCGCATCCGTGCCATTGCGCCGGATCATTTTCTGCTTGTTCCGGGTGTAGGTAAGCAAGGAGGCGATTTACAAACCCTTTCCCGCTTAGGTATGAACGACCATTGCGGTCTACTCGTCAATTCCTCCCGTGGGATTATTTACGCAGGTGGTGATTCCTTGGATTTTGCGGAGAAAGCACGAGAAGCTGCTTTGAAAGTGCAGCAAGAGATGGCAGTGCTTTTGGAAGAGCGTTTCTTTTGATTTTTGTTTGTCAGGTCAGAAGACCTGACTTTGGGGAGTGTGTTTTATTAATACAACCGCCCCCATTGTGAGGTCTTCCGACCTCACAACAAAAAAATTACAAACAAGCCATTTCCACTTCCTTCAACAATGCGGCATTAAATTCCACTTCCGTATCCCAAGCATCATCCACTACATTATATTCCAATAACTTTTTGGTCTCCGGCATATAACGCAAGCGGGTAACCACGGAACGGTGCGTTTCCATATCCGAGTACAACCTTACTTGATAATGATTGACCGGTTCTTTACTCAATGGATTATCCCTATCCGGAAAAGGGCTTTCCTCTAATTGCAAACCAAAGGTAGCGCCGGCATCCGTAGCGGCTTGGTTTTGCTCCTTGAACAATTCCGTTCCCGCAATAATATCAAATACGGAATCCAAGCATTTTTTCTTTTCGGATTTGGTGACGCCCGGCACACCTACGGCATGATCCAAAACGGCATTTCCGTTACCGGATGAATCCGTATTTTTCACACAAGAGAAGAAAAATAATATTGAAATAAAAGGAAGGAATTTTCTCATGCTTTATTCAATTCGAAATCATGAATGGAAAATAATTTTTCCGTTTGTTTTTTGGCAATGGATGCCGGCGTGTTCTTAAGTAACATATTTCTAATCCCTGTTGCTAAAGGATTTTCCCAATGCGCCATTTTACCGATGGTCCAACTTAAATCCACGATACCTTTTACTTTAGGCATCCGTATGCTTTCAAACTCCGAAAATGCGGTTTTTATTTCATGTTTTCCTAAGCATTCCGCTAAAACATAAGCATCCTCAATGGCTTGGCAAGCGCCTTGTCCCATATTGGGTGTCATGGCATGCGCGGCATCTCCCATCAGACAAACATTTTCTTTATGCCAATTAGGAATGGGATAAAAATCCGTTAGTTCCGCTTCATGTATTTGAGTAGGTTTTGTTTGTTCTAATATATCAATAGCCAAAGGGTGAAAGTCTTTAAATAAATCCGGTAGATTTTTTATTTCGGAATACGTTCCGTTCGGGGCTATTTTTTCAACGGCGAACCAATACACCTTCCCCTTACCGATAGGTACGATTCCTAAGCGAATCCCTTTACCCCATGCCTCACTCACTTCGTACAACCTCTCCTTGGGTAATTCATAATCCAACACTCCTCTCCAACACATTTGAAAGGAACGTCTTATTTGAATATCAGGGAAAATAAATTGGCGAACTTGGGAGTAGATACCATCCGCGCCTATCAGTATTTCGGAAGTATATTTTTGTCCGTTTTTAAAATGAAGAATATTTTCATTCCCTTCTTTCACGATTTTATCCAACCGGTGATGTAAATGAATTTCTACCTCCTTCAAATTCTCCAACAAAACGGTTTGTAAACGCCCTCTATGGATGGCTATGTTTTGGGATTGGAATTTTTCCTCGAAGGGTCTTAAATCGGTCCTTGAAATAGGTTTTAAATCCTTTTTTACGATTTGGACAAAATGAATCGGAGTTCCTTCGGATTTTAATTTTTCCTCCAGGCCTATTTTTTGATAGACTTGCATGGCATTGTTGGCTAGAATTATTCCCGCTCCTACGGGTTTTAATTCATCCGCTTGTTCAAATATGCGAACCTTGAATCCTTTTTGAACCAGGAAATTAGCCAAGCTTAATCCGCCTATTCCGGCACCGATGATGTCTATGGTTTTCATGGGGTAAAAATACGAGGTATTGGGGTGAGATGCTTGCCTTCTTGCCGTTCGTAATCGTCGGACGACTCTAGTCGTCTGACGACGTGGAGGACAGGATCAAAAAATGATTATCCGATACGTTCCCTACATAAATTTGATCACCGTAAGGGCAAGCTACCGTAGCGGCGGACATAGCGGTGCCGTCATTTTCAAAAATGGATTCAATGGTATAATCGCCTTTTCCCTTGTAATTAATTTTAATAATTTCCGAGGGAGAAATTTCACGCTTACTTGCCGCCCAAGCGGAGAAGGTTAAAAGACTGGGATGGCAACCAATCCAAATGTTTCCATCGGGGTCGAACTCAATATTATCCACGCCGGTTCCGCAATCTATATTTTCAATAAAAGCCAAGGAGCCATCGGGCATTACCTCATACACTTTCACCAAGAAATATCTAGGGGAAGCCACGAATAATAAATTCCTTTCCTTATCGAAATTAATACCGTTGGCATAAGCGATTCCGTCCGCTACTTCCTTGAAATCGGAGCCATCAAAATAAATCACATTGCACCAAGCAAAGCCACCGTATTCCTCTACTTTTTTTCCGAATCCTTTATCATAAGCGTGGTCATTGGTAAAGTAATATTTACCGCCTTCCAAGGCTACGATATCATTCGGGGAAATCATGGTTTCGTGCTTGAGGGTTTCCTTGAAAACAAGACTATCATTGTATAAATCAAAGACCTCAATGGTATGGACTTTTTCCACATGATTAATGACGTACACCTTATACTTTTGGGTATCCGTTTTTATCATGGAAATACCGTGGGGATGGAAGGGGGTTTTTAAATCGGTAGTCAAGCAAACGGGTTGGGGATTCTCATCTTGCAAATCCATATAATACAAATGCCCTTGCACGGGATTTCCTTGATGAGTGGCGCGTCTATCATCCGCGGATAAAAGAATAAAATCATCCTCGTAGCTGATTTGCATATCCTCTACACCGGTGATGTTTACTTTCCTTAGAATTTCCCCATCAAAACGATTTTCGATGTTCCTGAAAAAGCCGGTGGACCAAAAAGTGTACAGGACGAAGCCCAATAAGCTCAAAAGGAGTACCCCGAACACTTTTAAACCGATTCTTCTTTTTCGTTTTGCCATGCCCGTTTTTTCTTGAAATTAAAAAAAATCCCACAGTCGGGAACTTTTTACCCTTTTAGAATTGTATTACGATGGTTCGCTTTTTTGAATTACGGACCGCGAACCGTCCAATCACACTTTTAAATTTGGACGTAATGAACGTACCTATTTTATTTCAATCCCTTGACCGTATCAACGGCAAGGAAGGAAGAAGCAAACTTCTTCACACAGAAAGTCGCCTTTACAAATTCCTCAAGGCGCTAAAAGCGGAAATTTCCGAGCACTATGCCCACAAGGGCGACCGCATGGATCTCCACATTGAAATCACGAAGAACCGTACCGATGCGCGTTTTTCCGCCAAGGCGGAAAGCATCAACGGTATCGAGGTTGATCTATCCGATTCCAGCAATTGGGGATACCTCGGACGTGCTTTCGTTCTTTGGACGCCCGATGTTATGGATTACGGTAAAACACATGCTACCGTTACCTTCTTCGGTGATCATCCGAAGCCGGAGCTGAAAACGCTCTTGACTTTAGTTGAGAAAGTTTTGAAGGCTTCCGCGTCTTAGTCGTAGGACGACTACAGTCGTCCTACGACTGACGAGGGCGACGCAACGAAAGCGAGGCAAGGGTTAGGGCGCCTCGTTTTTTATTTTTTATAATACGATTTCTATTTTCTTTCTTTTTCTCGTCATTCTAAAACCACGGAAATTTTCGCCGTATTCTATTTGAATAACGTTTGAATGATTTTGGATTTTATCCACCAAGCAAGTGTTGATAATTTCCATCATTTTCAACTCATCAAAAAAAGAAGAAAATTCTCCTTTTATATAATAATGTTCGCGGTCGGATCCAAAGGAGCATATTTCTAATTCATGCTCTTGATTATTCAAATACCAAATGGAATGCTCCTTGAAATATTCGGATAATAATTCATTATTAAAATCGGTATTAAAAAAATCCGAAACCACGAATTCCGTGTCTTCCTTATCGAATTGAATTTCCAAGGAAACAACATCCTCGTTTACCTTAATATTATAAAAAGCTATGGGTACGTCATGCACCGGTGCATGACGTACCCATAGTATTGTCATTAAAAGGATAAAACCCTTCACAATTAATCCCCGATTTTTATCACCTTCCTGACCTGGGATTTATTTCCTGTTGATAATCTTAAGAAATAAACACCTGCGGGAAGCCCTTCCAAGGTAAGCGCCCCC
>JAHDDF010000297.1 GCA_020629475.1 Saprospiraceae bacterium | reverse complement strand
ATCGAATAGCCTGTTTTGTTTTAATAGACTTAGGAATACATTAATACTGCCCCCAGGTCTTCAATACTATCTTATGTGATACGGAAGATTGATTTAATTCAAATGAAACCTCATCGAATTTAGGCGCACGCCACTTGGATACCAAAGGCTTTGAAAAGCCATAAGGCTCCTTGGGAATTCCGATAGCCGAACGGCTAAGGCTTGCATCATTGTCAAAATCCTGATAAGAACCCAAGGCGTATGTCCCGTAAGGAACATTCTCAAAAACCACCTTATGCGTACCCGTTCCATCGGCGGGTCTAGTATCCTCAAAAATTTCCCCGCCTCTAGATAGAAACTTATTCTCCTTGTACAAGGCTACACGTACCACGCCTTTCTCAGGTCTAACACCTTCAAGGTTTACTACGACGGTTCCCGTTGCGGCAGGTGTTATAGTCGGAGTAGAGAAGAAAGTTGCCATTTGGAGGAAAAGAACGGAAATAAGGCTTATCATTTTTCTTTAGTTTTTACCTATTCAAGTCGTCGGGGTGAGTTTCAATGCCCAAAGAACGTGCGGGATTCCATTTTGTGCAGCAATTTCAGGAGGATTATTCTTTCCTTAACGTACGAAAGGAAAAATCAGGACGCCCTGCAGGAAATTCCTTACCTTTGCCTTATCAATTAGTACACCTGAAAAATAACTTACACCCTATCTTCTTATGAGTCAATTCATCGTCTCCGCCAGAAAGTACAGACCATTACGTTTTTCCGACGTAGTAGGACAGGAGCACGTATCCACGACGCTTAAGAACGCCCTCAAAAACGACCACCTAGCGCATGCTTTCCTTTTTTGCGGTCCTAGGGGTGTAGGAAAAACCACTTGCGCACGTATCCTCGCAAAAGTCCTCAACTGCGAGAACCTTACGGAGGATCACGAACCATGTAATACTTGTTCCAGCTGCGAGGCTTTTAATAAGAATGCCTCCTTCAACATTACGGAACTGGATGCCGCCTCCAATAATAGCGTGGAGCACATCCGGGCACTCATTGAGCAAGTTCGTTTCCAACCGCAGCAAGGGAAATACAAGGTATTCATCATTGATGAGGTACACATGCTATCCCAGCAAGCCTTCAATGCTTTTTTGAAGACTTTGGAAGAGCCCCCGCCATACGCGATTTTCATCCTTGCCACCACGGAGAAGCATAAGATTATCCCTACGATTCTTTCCCGTTGTCAAATTTTTGATTTCAGGAGAATCAGTATCCCTTCCATGATTTCGCACTTGGAAAACATTTGCCAACAAGAAGGAATTACGGCGGAACACGATGCCTTGCATGTCATCGCCACCAAAGCCGACGGCGCACTCAGGGATGCCTTATCCATCTTTGACCGTATCGTTAGCTTTTCCGGGAAGTCCATTAGCTACCAAGACGTTATCACCAACCTTAACGTACTGGATCACGATTATTATTTTAAAATCGTGGACGCATTACTGACTTCCAATGTTTCAGAGCTTCTTCTCACTTTTGATGAAATAGTAAGGAAGGGATTTGACCCGGAGGTTTTCACCAATGGTCTAGCGGAGCACCTAAGGAATATCTTGGTTTGTAAGGACGAACGCACCATCCAACTATTGGAAGCAGGCGAAGCCCTTTCCGTCAAATTCAAGGCACAAGCGGATTTATCCCCGCGTTCACTCTTGCTAACCGCCTTGGATATTTGCAATGATTGCGACGTCAATTATAAGCAAGCCAGAAACAAGCGGCTACATGTTGAAATGGCGCTTATCCGCATGTGCTACATCAAACAGGCGCTAGAAGCAGGGCCTCAAGTACAAGCTACCGCTCAACCCCCTCAAAAAAAAACGGCTGACCTAAGCCCTAAGCCTTCTCCGGAGGTTCCCGGCGCGGGAAAAACGCCTATTATCGTTCCTAAAAAAGACCCACCGAAGGCGGATAATCATGTTCCTTCCGGGAACGCCAAATTTATTCCTACCAAGTTTAACTCCCCTAAAATCACCATGCTTTCCTCCTTGGAAAAAGAGGTAGAAAAAGAGGAGGCTGAAAATAAATCGGAGGTAATTATCCCTACGGTAGAATCCATTAGGAGTGCTTGGGACGCATACTTGGAAAAGGTGAATTCACCATCGGTACAGAATGCATTAAAAAACGCGGTTTTGGATTTTGAGGAACCAACGGTAATCGTAAGGGTTTCTTCCTCCATCTCGGAAAGTAACGTACGCCAAGAAAACCATTTGGCGCAATTCCTTAGGGACGAGCTATCCTATCCGCCGCTCCTTATGGAAATCAAAGTAGATCAATCCCTTCAGCCTAAGGAGGAAAAAGCTAAACCCAAAGCACCGGCGTTCCTCGGAAAAAAGGAAAAACTAGCTCAAATGTATGAGCAAAACCCCTTGGTAAAAGACCTTTTCCGGAAGTTGGATTTGAAGTACGACGAGTAGCTTTTTTCTTAAAATTCCGTTCTCGCAAGTAACTTTTTTGTTTTTTGCCGTTATCCAATCGGAATGAACGGATTAAAACACATATGTACCGTCCTTTCCTTTGGGTTTTCGTTGTTGCATTTTTCCATTGAACCTTGTTTGGATTTTTTCAGGAACCATGTTTCCTATATGCATCCTATTGCCCAAAGTTACGGACAAGATGCTGCTACCACCGCTGCTATTGCTTTGCCGGAGGTAGGACGGTACGAGGATTGGAAAAATATCCTTGAAACCGCCGCCTTGGAAAAATGGTATTTGGAAAACGGCAGTGAGTCGGCGGATTTTTCTATCGGTCCCTTCCAAATGAAGCCCTCCTTTATTGAAAAACTGGAATGCGCCATTGTTGATAGTGAGGAGCTTTCCCTGATTTATTACGAGCTTATCCCTTACGGTAACTACTCACAAAAAGAAAGAAGAAAATTTAGATTGGAAAATCTAAAAAACAAGGAATTCCAATTCAAATACCTTTGTGCTTTTTATTCCGTTATGGAACTAAAATCCAAGGATTCTTATTTCAATACAAAAGAAGATAAAATCGCGTTTTTCGCGACCGCATATAATTTGGGTTTTGATAAAAAAACCGAAAACATAAAAAAATGGCATTCCGTAAAAGGGTTTCCTTTCGGAAAAAAATACCGCATCCCCCAAGACGCCTATCACGAAATTTCCCTATCCGTTTATCGTAATATTACCCAAGTGCCTATTGAGTAAAAGTACATTTTATTAAGACTGTTCCGACCCATTAGATTTCAGGAACAAATTAAATGAGATTCCAACATTTTTCTTTACTCATTTTATCTCCTTAATCTTTTTGTGAGGGACATATTTTTTAGGGTCAAAAATCTCATTAGAATCATGAAAAGGAATCAAATCATCCTTGGCGTGGCGGTAATTCTATGTGCCGTTTTCCTAGCTAGTTGTACCAAGGAAACCGAAGCCCTCTCCCAAGAGGAAAAACCACTGATTAACCCTCCTATTCCCGGTTTAGAAAAAGCCTTTACCGATAAGGAATTCGATATCTCTAAAGGCTTAACTTGGAACCTAAAAAACGGGGGTAGTATTACCGTCCCCAAGAACGCTTTCAAGTTAACCACAGGCGATCCTGCAAGCGGCAAGGCAACCCTTCGCTTCAGGGAATACCACGATGCAGCAGAGGTATACTTATCCGGTATCCCTATGGGCTACAAGGGCGGTACTTTTGAAACAGCTGGAATGTTTGAAATTCGTGCGGAACAAGAGGGACAAACGCTTGAATTACAAGAAGAAAAAAGAATTAATATTGACCTCGCCTCTAGGGTAGGCGACAAGGGATTTAACTCCTATGCCTTAGACGAGGAACTTGGTCAATGGGTTGACGAAAAAGAAAACAATGCCAAGAAAAACGTCAATAAGAGACGTCTTGCATCCAAGGTAGAAGACCTCCGCCCGGGCAGAAAATTCCCCTTGGACAGAAAATATTTCGCCTTGGATTATAATATGCTGATGGATGTTTATTTCAACCACAAAAGCAAGAATTTCAACGAGCCGCTCCTTCAAGAAAAATTGAAGGGTTACGGTATTGCATGGTTACACTCAAAATCCTATGACGGTGTAGAATACGCCGGGAAACCCTCCCCCGCCTCAACCATGGTTTGGCGTAAAATTTCCAAGGCGGATTTCCCTTCTTGGGTCAAAGACTCCGAGTGCTTTTTTGAGCAAAAAAACGGGAACACCTACCGCATGCGTATCAAGCATAAAAATAAAAAAGACAGCTTGGACTTTACCGTTCAATGCATCATGCCTTTAAAGCATTTATTTAGCCTTCCACCTGAAGAATGGGCAAATGATTACAAGGCGGCTTTTGCTAAATTTTCCAAGGAAGAAAAAAGAATGAAATTAATGTATGATTTCACTCGCAGCTTGGAATTAAATGAACTCGGTATTTATAATTACGATAGAATTTTCAAGGAAGACGACAAACTCTTACTTGCCGCTTCTTTTCAATATGAAACCGAATTCGACGAACGTGTTTCACAGCCGGATATCGTATATGTTCCGGGTAATAAACGCGCCGTGTTTACCTACCCGGAATACCAGTGGGAACAGTTTCCCTTTATGCCGGATGATAACGGAATATTATTTAGTATTCTCCCCGGGAACATCCTTGCCATCTATGATACGAAGGCATATAAAAAAGTGGATACGGAGGCATTGCGCAAGCAAGAAAACCCTGCCTTCTCCTTCCGTTTAAAAACCCTGAAGAAAATAGAATCGGAAGAGGATATGCGGAAGGCGCTAGGCGTGTAATGGATACAATGGAAGATTTACGATTAAAGATAAATACCCCTTTAATCGTAAATCTTTCATTCTCTTAAAAACAACTCCGCCCCTTGCTCCTGCGTTAGAACGGTATGAGGTTGTTTATTCTTATCGCTGTAATACTTGGGGGGAGTTCCCTTCAAGCCCAAGATGTCCTTAGGGTAGATGACATTGGAGGGGAAGGACTGGAATCCTTGTACCGGTATGCCCTAATGCCTGACGGGAGCAGTCTTGCCGCAGGGCGGTTTACCGAGAATTTCGAACTTGGCGGAAATACATTTACCAATCAAGGTGAAGAAGATATTTTCATTATCCAATATTCCGCTTCGGAAGAAATCATTAACGCTTTTTCTTGGGGTGCCGGTGAAGAGGAAAACATTACAGGGATAAGTGGCGATAGCCAAGGGAATATTATCGTTGCCGGTGAGTTTAC
>JAHDDF010000008.1:21740-30313 GCA_020629475.1 Saprospiraceae bacterium | reverse complement strand
ACAACAGAAGATACTAGGATTAACTCCCGATATATTCATCGTAATTAAAAAAACGCCCTGCAGGAAATTTCCTGCAGGGCGTTCCTTTTTAAGCTTGTTTCCTATTCTTCTACCAAGCACTCTTAATTCTACTGCGGAACAAGTCAGCGGAAACCTCACTTACGATTTCCACGGTATACACCTCGTCCTTACCCATTTTAAAGGTCAATTCCTTGGCTTTCAATCCGGTAATTGCCGCATTGTAAGCCGGGTTACTGGAAACGGTTTGAAGAATACCGTTCTTGTACTTGAAGTAATAATAATGCCCGCCCTCTACCGGGTTTTGAATCAAAAGGTGCATCCCGTCCTTTTTGCTGGTTACACCATTGCTCGGCATACGAAACTCCACATATCCTTCTACCATTTTATTGATACTCTTCCCGTTGACTTGACCTAAGCCAATCCTTTTTTGGGAAGATACCATGCTCTGCAGGTTCGGGTCCCATTTTAAAGGAAGGAAACTGAAGAAGAACAAGGATTTGGAAGTATTGGGCAGGGTTACTTTACCCGTGGTTTTGAAATTACCGGTTACCTGCTTGTAGGCGCTTTCATTTTTTACCAAACCACCCACTACATCGGGTACCATGTTCTTGAACTTCACTTGGTAATTGATATCCGGCGCGTCAAATAGGTTACGGGTAAGATCCGCTTCCATGATTTTCATCGCCTTCTCCGGTAGGATGTAATTTATCATTGCCAAACCATCCATTTTTAATGGTTGGCGATTGGCGACCGCACCCGTGGAGTCCTGGCGGGTATTCAAGGGAATAACCGCTTGACCCACTACTGTTGGTTTAATATAAGGCACCCCTTCTCCAATCCCGAAGGTTCCTTTGGCGGTACACTCGCGGGTTCTTAGGTTGATGACATATTCATTCCCTTTGTAATGTCCTGATGTCAATTTCAGGGAATCACCGAAAATGAATTCATCATCGCGCTTATTGTACTTGAAAGCACCAACCGCCTCCAACATTACCCGATCCTTTCTTGAATATAGAATACCCATTGCCGCCGGATAAGGATTACCGGTTCCTTGATCAATGAATACTCCGGTACGGAGCGGCTCACCGTCCATTGATTTAGGCTCATTGTAGGCAATAACCAAATTATTCTTTTCCGCCTCACTTTTTACGGTAAACCAATTCTTTTGCGGAAGATCGGCGTCAAAGCGAGCGAAACCGTCAAAATCCAGCTCCCGCTTTTCCGAACTCAAGGAGATATCCCCTTGGAATTGCGTTTTATGATCGATGTAGAACTCCTCGCTGGCATCTACGGTTCCTGAACCGCGTGTAGCTAATTTTTTCTCCACTCGTTTCCCTTTCCCAATGGGAGCACCGATAATTTCCGAAAACAAGATTTCCTGTTTCCTATCCCCTACGTTATACTCATAATACCCCTTGGCGGTATAATCCCGTCCGCCCTTGATATTTACCGTTGCACGGTTAATGGCGTGTAGTTTAGAGGTATGGCTAGCGATGATCCTCGCGTTCTCGAGGGTTTTCATGATACCGCCTTTCTCAATCTCCACGTCCCCGGTTTCCGGGTAAACCAAGGCATCCGCTGATTTTATGTACGGGACACCACCGATTTTCAGGGTCGTGCTTTTGATATCATAGGTTGCGGTGGCTCCTTGGAAACGCAAGGAATCCAATTCAGGGGAAAGGAACTCATCCAACTTGCCGGATTCGGATTTAAACTCGACCGTTTCCTCATTCATGTCCCAAGTAAACTCGTTCATCGAGGTCTTGTACTTGTTAGCGGGCATGGCAGTGGTTATTTCCTCGGAGTTTGCCTTGAATTTACCGATTCCCTTATCGAAATCAACGTCCCCTTTAATATTGGTAGCCTGAAATACCAAATCATCATCAGCGGTAGCTCCCTTTATGGAAATATTAGTGGTATCCGCGGTAAGTGAGTTTGCCCCAAAGAGGAAATCACGGGAGAACATGTAGGCTTTATCCCAATCCAGTGTACCGTTACCACGCAGACCGCCGGGCGTTAGGATAAGCGTACCGTCAAGGGTGTGCAGTCCGGATTGGTACATCGCGAAGGGGTGCTCATCCGGTTTTACGTACATGGAATCCGCATAAGGTACCCAACGGATATCTACATCCAAACCACGGACTTGGGGAAACTCCGGATTTCTACCCCGTACTTCCTCGATATCAAACCTACGTGCGGATGCCGTTAATAATTTCGGATAAAAAACGATATCCTCGGAGGAAATATCCGCAACGAGATATTTTATATCTCCTTTACCCTCAAAACCGTTATTCGTTAGGCTTATTTGACCGTCATAATTTCCCTTTCCGCCGGGCGTTGCCCTTACGTAAGTATCATATCCACCGGATGGTGTTTGGTGTAAAAATCCAAGAGATTTATCCTCTCCCATCAACACCAATGTTTCATCAAAGGGCGGGAAAATATCGGAAGGGAACATCTTTCCCTTAAACTTGATATCACTCGGTAAATACTTATCCAAGTTATTAAACCCGAATTTATTCAAACGGAAATAGAAAGAATCCCTATCGTATACCCCGTTCCTGATTTCTTTGGCATCGTAGTAGACATAGGCATAACCGCTACTCGTGAACGAAGGGAACATGGCAATGTCCTCCTTGCCCGATTTATTATTCGGTGCATCAATCAGGAGTGTCCCGGACAGATCCTCGATTCTGGAACCGATACCGTATGCCACAGGATCCCCGTTTTCATCTTCTTCTCCCGTATTCTCGAATAACTCCATATAACGAATGGAATCCAAGGCGATTTGGAAGCCGTTATAATCAAAGCCAAAATCCTTTCCCGTAAAAATGGACATACCGGCAAATACTTTCCCGTTGAATTCCATATTACGGTTACGCTTCATCATTACACGGTTGCCCATAGGTTTGAATGCTACCTTCTGGACCGGGCTTAACTCCACGTATCTTACCGCATTGATATCCACTGGATTCTCGTTCTCGTCATCCAAGTAAAGGACCGCATTTGAATCCTTGGTTTTTGAAACGATGTAGATTTCATCATAATCCGATTTCTTCACTGCAGAACGAGCATAGTGCTTCAGTTTTTCCTTGAGGTAAACTTTCTTTTCATCGGGGTCATATTCGATGAATCCTTTTGCCACCATTGAATACAACAAGGGTGTAATCGTTGATACATCGAAACGAGGATTCAACTTCTGCGCTAGTCCTTCGGCATCCAATACATCGGAACCTTGTTGTTTGGAGTAACCCATGATGGTCGCAATGGGGTTTACCGTAGAGATATTTTGCAATTCACGGTATTCCGCCTCACTAAAATATTGCATGGATTCAAATACCGCCTTCTTGTCATCTCCCCCACCGAATCCGATGGTTTTTTGACCGATGACGATGCTATCCGTTTCCAATGCCCAGTCCAAACGATCCGTATCGAGGTTGATTTGGTGATAGGAATCAAAGAAAGGGTTTCGATCACTTCCTCTATCCCCTCTTTCTATTGTTAGCGTCTTTTCGTCAATTTCAAAGCGGATATTCGAGGAAGGGTGATAAATGGAATCCTTTCCGAAGTACAAGGAAGTTTCCGTTCCTTCACTCACGATCCTTCTGATATCCTCCTTAATCAAGAATTGCTCGGAATAGGTACGCATCGCAATTTTCCCGGTCTTGGAATTCTTTACCTCTAACCTAGCGGGAGATTGTTTATTACCGTAACCATAAACCGTCGTCCCGCTCAAGCGGAATCCTCCTACATAGGCTACATCCGCACCAATATTATCGATCCTCAATACCTTATCATTGGACTCAAACCTAGGGAAAGTGGATTTACCGGAACTACTTGATACGATAATCCTATCCTCGAATACCCCTTGAATCGGTTTTCCCGGGAAGTACTTCTGGTAATGTAACGTAGCGTCTTTGCAGATATAAGCGTTTTTCTTGGTTTCGAACTCGTACTTGCCAAGTTTGACGAATACGTTTTCCAAGCCTAGGCGCTCCCAGCTCACTTGCCCTTTTTCACCTACCCATTTATCCTCAAAAGGAAAATAGGAACCGGTTGTCTCCTCAATCCTAATGGAGTCTTTTTTCCTCACGCCTACCAAATCCCCTTGGAGGAATTTCACCTCTAACTTTTTGTCGCCATAATTCACATCGTATTTGGTGGCTTCCATTCTCCATTCGGAAGCGGTAGATTTCCTTAATGCCTTATGGGTATAAAATACATCGGCGAACTTCATGTACGCCTTAAAATCATTGAAGTTCCTTTTTTCGATATCACCCATAACAGACTTAATGGTGGTATTGAACTCATCCAACTTACCACCACCCGAATCCTTCAAGGCGATGACGTTACAGGTTTTCATATAAGGAAGAAAAAAGGACGCGGGTGACATTTTCTGCTTGAGCATATCATTGCATATCTCAAAAATCGTGGTCTTTTGTTCCTCGTTGAATGCGCCTCCCTGGTAGTTCGTTTTGAACTGTTTGAATTGGACGGCGATTTCCTCCATCTTATTTTTAGTAACGTATTCCTCCAACTGCTCGAGGAATATCCCCGGATCAGGGGAAAACTCCTTTAGGGTTTGGGCGTTAATGGAAAAAACAAAGAAGAAAAGGGTTAGGAGTAGCGTAAATTTCTTGTACATAATACAGCTTTAAAAAACGTCAATAGCGTTTGAATGCCTTTCCGGCAATCCAATTGCCTTGTCTTTTGGAGCGCAAAGGAATAAATCCGTTTTCGACAAGGGCGGTTTTTACTTTTTCCTCGTCATCGGGAATATAACCCGAAGTCAAGAGCATCCCTCCCGGATTTAGCCTTTCATGTAACGTGCTAAGCGATTGCAGTATTACATTTCTATTGATATTGGCAAGGATGATGTCGTATTTCCGTACCGGAACGTTTTCCAGCGTACCTAAAAACGGTTTTAAGAATGGCGTACCGTTCCTTTCCGCATTTTCAATGGTACTTCGGTAAGCGGGTTCCTCTATATCTACGGCATCAATATCCTCCGCGCCGAGTTTTCCTGCCAGGATAGCAAGAATTCCGGTACCGCATCCGTAATCAAAGACGGATTTATCCTTGAACGGGATGCTTTCCATGTACTCCATCATCATAAACGTGGTAGCATGGTGTCCCGTCCCGAACGCCATTTCAGGTTTTATAATAATTTCGTGTTGGACATTGTCGAAGGGAGGATGGAAATCCGCCCGCACACCACAAAAGCCTTCCACCAAAACCGGATGAAAATTGGATTCCCATTCCTTGTTCCAATTCTTTGATACTACCTTCTCCTTGGAGTAAACGTAACCGAACTTGGAACAAAGCGATACGACCTCGGTTAAGACGGTTTCATTATCGGCGGCTTGGGTAATGAATCCCTTTAGAAATTCATTATCCTCCTCGAACATTTCAAAGGGTAATTCCCCTAGAAAGGCAATGAGGATTCCGTGTTCGGAATTATTCCCCTTGAAGGTATAGCGAGTATAATCCATGAAGAATTAGGCTTGATCGTTCATTGCCTCTATAATGGGAATAAAGGTTTCGGCTTTTAGGGAAGCGCCGCCTACTAGCCCACCGTCCACATCCGGCTGGGAGAATAATGCGGCGGCATTAGACGGTTTTACGCTTCCGCCATACAAGATAGACGTAGCGTCCGCCATTTCGGCACCGTACTTATCCGCAATTAATTTCCGCAATTCCCCGTGCATTTCTTGGGCTTGCTCAGTACTTGCCGTAACGCCGGTCCCGATAGCCCAAATGGGTTCATAGGCTATTACTAATTTGGAAAAATCCTCGGCGGAAAGCCCGAAAATCCCTTTCTCCAATTGTCCTTTCACGAAACGGACGTGCCAACCTTCTTCCCTGATATGTAAAGGCTCCCCACAGCAGAATATCGGCGTAAGCCCTCCGTCAATGACGGCTTTTACTTTTTTGGCGATGACTTCATCCGTCTCTTTAAAATACTGTCTCCTCTCGGAGTGCCCAAGAATAACACATTGTACTCCTATGGATTGAAGCATAGAAACGGAAAGTTCTCCGGTAAATGCACCACTTGCCTCATAATGACAATTCTGGGCGGCTACCTTCATCCTTGGCATGTCTTGGGTTGCCGTTACGGCATCCTTCAAATGAATGGCGGGCGTCCCTAGGATTACCCAATCATCACCGCCTGCTTGCGGCCCGTTTTTCAAGGCCTCCACAAGTTCCATTCCTTCGGAATAGGTCTTGTTCATCTTCCAATTCCCTGCCGCTATTTTGCTTCGCATCTCTTACGGGTTTTGATACATTTTTCGAGTAAAAAAGAAAAGGTTTTTCGTTAACCCGACGTAAGATACAATCTTGCGGCAAAAGGTTAGTTTGCCTCGGAAACTACGATATCAATTTTCTTGCCGAGGAACTTGGGTTTCTTCCTGAGGATGTACAAATCCAGAACCGCCTTGGGCTTTGCCAGGAACTCCCTCATCCTTACTTTTTTGCTGTAGGCGTGGGGAACGTCCTTGGCATTATAACCAACAGCTTCAATACCGTAACGGTTAGCGATGAAGATAGCCCGTTGGTTATGGAATTCTTGGGAGATAACCGTGAAGGATTCTTGCTGGAATACTTTCTTCGCCCTAACTACGGAGTCCAAGGTGCGGAATCCCGCAAAATCCAAGGTAATATCGGATTCAGGAATTCCCGCGTTTATTAAAGCCTGCTGCATGGCTTCGGGTTCATTGTAATCATGCTTATGATTATCCCCGCTTACTAGGACGTGCTTGATTTTTCCCGCCTTATACAAATCCGCGGCGGCGCGAATACGGTAAGTGAAATATAAATTGTCCCTGCCGTTCCACAAGGTGGGAACCGTTCCAAGGAGAAGTCCTACGTCTTTGGCGGGAACGGTGGAGGTATCATTATAAATCTTGGCATTGGTGGATGAAATCACCCACTTATTGCAAAGCCATAATGAAAGAAGGAATAGCAGTCCTAAAATGGCGGCGGCTACCGATAACTTGAACAGGATTTTGATAATTTTTTTCATGAGGTTTTTTGGTTTTGGTTATTGCATTAATGCTAAGCCTTTGGGCAAGAATATGATGGTCCCCGCGATAGCGGCACCGATGGCGCAAAACAATACGCCGGCCGCAGCTAAATCCTTGGCTTTCCCCGCTAACTCATGATAATCCGGCGAAACCAAATCCACCAAATTCTCCAAGGCGGAATTAAAGGCTTCCGCCCCTAGGACCACACCTATGGATAACGCTAGAATACACCATTCTAATTGTGAAACCTGAAAAATGAAACCGCAAATTATTACGGCTATCGTAAATAAGAGATGAATCCGCGCATTGGGTGTTCCGCGAAACAGCTCGGCAATACCCTTAAAAGCGTAGGAGAAACTTTTGATCCTATCCCTTATCATTTTCTTCTATGACACGACCGGAAAACTGGAAAGTACCGGAAATACCTAGTTTTTTCCCTTCCGGGGAATTCAATTGGTGAAGGTCGGTACACTCTAAATCCGAGCTATGGAAAATATGCTCATAGGCACTTTCCGCAAACGGATTATTAGGGCGGCGGCTATTTTGCAAATTGAGCATGGAGGTGAAGTATTTCATTTCCGAGGACCATGCCACCGTATTGTATGTACCTATCGCGATTTTTGAGGATGTCTTGTACTTCCCTACCTTATTGATAATGGTGGTAAAATGCTCCCTTAACTCTTGATAAAACCCTTCCGTATCAAATACCGGATTGGTATAGGTGGTGATAAACTGTACGGGTTCACCACTACCGGGTCTAACGAACCCTGAAATATTGGGAATATCCTTGTAGTAAAAGACCTCCACGTTCTCAATAGGTATCTTGGAAAAAACCGCCATCCCGTTAAAACCGATGCTTGCTACCGTTTCACGGTAAGGGAAGGAATCCCGGAGTTCCTGCTTAAGGACCGCATCCCAATCCGGGGTAACTTCTTGGATGGAAATCAAGTCGGAATCCAGGGTCCTTAGGATGTCCGCAAGTTCCTTGTAATCGCCGTCGTGATTGGAAATATTGACGTGTGAAACACTAATGATTTCCGTTTGCTTAGGCTGCGCGTACGTCAGGGAAGTATTGGTACTTCTTTTTAGGAAAAGGCAAAGTAAACCGCAACATGCGAAACTGATAAACATCAACCTATGCCATTTCACCAGAAGGAGCAACAAGCCAAAACCCAACATCCCCAACATGATTTCAACCGCGTTGTTGGTTAAAATTCGAAAAGCGGAAATCCCGGGTTGTATAATGATGATAAAGGTTATTGCGGTAAGCAATAACGCCAAGGGATAGAAAATGCCTTTTTCCAAGGGTCGACTCAAGGACATGGTTTCTTCTTCTTCGGATCGTCTTTGGGGTGTACAAATATACGTAATTCGTTAGGCATGGTTCCCTTTCGGCGGAAGATATTGCAGGTGAATCCGATTTTCGGGTTTTATATCCCAGCAATACAGCCACAGTAAGAAAAACCATTCTAGCGGCTTCATTAAGACATAAAAAATCGCGGAAAGCCACTTACTTTTTACGGATTC
>JAHDDF010000008.1:0-21640 GCA_020629475.1 Saprospiraceae bacterium | reverse complement strand
TTGATTTCCTGTTCTTCGCCCCCGGGTGCTTCCTCAAAGTACCTGCGCCGAATCTCTACTAAAATCAACAGTAAGAAAAGATGAGGTGCTATAGCAGGGAAGGTTATGCCAATAGGGATAAGACCCACTGCGGCAAATGGTCCCAATTGTATACTTAAGACCAAGCATAGGATTACCCCTTGCGCCAAAGCACCCAAACTTATGGCTTGCAATCCCGGAGGCAATTTATTCCCGCCAAGGACGGACATCCAATATCCTATCGCGGATATCACATAAAACACGACGTAAGTCAGCAAATACTTCTTGGCAATGGGATTGTAATACATATCCCCGTATTTATCCGGGGTTCCTCCATCCGTACTTAGGATCAAACCGCCAATGGGAGCAAGGATAGTTATAAAAAACGGGGTGATTTTATGATTGAATAAAGCTATGAACTTAAACAAGGGCCGTTCAAATTCAGAGACATCAAATCTATTAAACCATGACTTTACGAAGCGGACAATAACACCCCCGATTACGATTAATTCAAGGGTAACCAAAACGAAACCTATTAATATAGCTATAAGAGAATCCATATTTTTTCGATCTAGTGTGCCTTAGGCATCAAGGAAAGGCCACCTGAGGTAATGTTCTTGAATAAAAGATAAGATACCAATAGTATTACGCTTAATACGGGAATAATCCCTAGGCTATCCGCATTACCGGATATATCCGAAACTTGTGCAAAGAGGTCTTGGAATAAAATTTCCGGACGGGTAAAGGCATCCCAGGAATTCCATCTTAAAAATCTACCAATCCAAATCCCGAACGCGCTTAAAGGAATGGTAAGAATGATGAAAACCCGAGCAAGTAGCCTCGGAAAAATTTTCAAGAACAACCGCTCCGCTTCCAACAAAGAGAACAGGCCACAGATAAAACCGATGGCGGCAAAGGAACCGATGGTCATTATGTCGTACCAAAACGGAATCTGTGCCCTTTGCCGATAATGGACAAAATCCGTTATGATATAAGGCGCGTTGGGAAGAAAAAGCAACCACAATATCAGAGGAAGAATAACGGTCCACCTTAACCAAGTTTTTTCAAAGAGCCATTGTGCCACAAAAATGGAAATGAGCGGAATCCATGCCAAGAACAAATTCCAAGGAAGGAATAACATGGAACCTTTCTTTACAATGAAAAAGTTTGAGTCATTCAGGTCAAATAATATGGGGGTATCCCCTTGAATCCACCTGAGACGAAACCATAATAATCCCGTTGCCATGACGGAACCCAACAAAAGCCAGGTTACCGCCACGGTACGGGGATGACGAAGGAAATTTTTCATGGGGAACATTTTACATGCTTACGAGTAATGGCGCCGCACTTCTAATATTCAAGCGGAGCATATTGATATTGGCGTATAAGAGGGATTCAAAATCCCAATCGGAGATTTTCTGAACCTTGCTTCCTTTTACATAATCACGAATAAAATGTCCGTATTGGTCAGGGAAAAACATGATACTGACCATCACGGTTCCTAGCGTATAGAAGGAGTATTTACGGTTACCTAAAAGCCACCACTGCATACGGGATTCCGCTTCCGGGGAAGTACCGTAACCCGTCAGGATGTGGTACACATCGTGCCCCTCGAACTTGGGCATGAGTTCTATCCCATGCTCATCCAAGAATGCCGCGAGCTCCCTGCCGAGGGAACCCGTCGGAAAATTCCTGAGATCATCAATGCCGTATTTCCAGGCATCTTTCTTTTGCTTGGTTAAGAAGCGGTAAATCGGTCCCGTAAAATTGACCAAGCCGTTAATAAAGGCTGCCCTAAGGGCAAGAATTCTCGTTCTCATGGGTTTTCATTTTTACAAATTACTTTGTGATTCAAAGTAGGTTTACAAAAAAAATTAATACCGTTATTTTCCTCTGAGGAGTTCCTCCAAGGCTTTAAGGTGTGTACTAAAGGCACTTTTGCCCAAGGCGGTCACCCTGTATGATGTTTGGGGTTTCTTTCCTACGAATCTTTTTCGCACCTCGATATAATCGTTCTTTTCCAATGCCTTGATGTGGGAGGCAAGATTACCGTCGGAAGCATCCAATGTTTCCTTGAGGTGCTTGAACTCCACCCAGTCATCCACCACGAGTACGGACATAATCCCCAAGCGCATCCGACTATCGAAGACCTTGTTCAGATTTTTTATAATGTCCTTCATACAGCGTACGTTTAAAATTTAGTAATGGGTCTGCGAAATTCTCTTTTCGCTTACTCTCAACGCTCGTATTTGAAGTACATCAATAATCCGTACACTATATGTAACACCCCGAAACCAATGGTCCAAAACATCAAACCAAATCCGGGCAGGAATGCGGCGATAAGCCCCAGGGCTATTTCCGAATAGCCGAGCCATCGTACATCGTCCAGGGTATATTTACTTCCGTTCAATAATGCTAATCCATAAAAAATCAAGGTAGCCGGGGCTATCATTCCGAAATACCCGACCCTCAGCATCGCGATGCAGAAAAGTCCGCCGGCAATGAGGGGAACCAACATGTTCCACATTAAACGCAAGGATGCCTTGGACACCAACTTCTGTCCTGCCTTATTGGCTTTTCGCTTAGACAAAAGTAAGCCTCCCGCAATCGCCGCCACCAAAACTATACCCGCATCAAGGAAGAAGAACTCATTATACCCAAGCCCCCATTTCTCATAACTCGCGGAGGGGATATACCAATTCCTCCTTGTAAAAGGCATCACTCCCATGTACAAGTACGCCATAGCGGAGCCAATCAAGGCAAAAATCCCGGCAAGTACCCCTGACAAACCACTTAAAGACAAGAAACGGGAGGATTGCTCCATCATGCTCCTGATGTAGGCGAGGTCTTGTACGTGATCGTTTTGCTGGTTCATGATTAAAAAGCACTTTGTGTTTCAAAGTTAAAACGAAAAAATTTGAATTTCAATATGTGAGAGCGGATTTTTTTTGTTTTTGAGGCCGAAAGGTTTGTTTGTGAGGTCGAAAGACCTCACAATTTGGGGAGTAGACTCCCCAAATCCCCCTCTCCCCTTGTCAGGTCTTCCGACCTGACAAACAACACACCACAAAACAAAAAAGCGGGCTATCGAATAATCGATAGCCCGCTTAAGTAAAGATGAAAATGTGAATTACTTCACGTCTTCCTCTTTGATGATATATGCGTCACCAAGGGTTTTATCCTCTTGGTCAAGGTTGATTTCCTTTTGCTCACCAAGGTTGTCATTACCACCGTTTCCACCGTGGTCAACATTACCGATAAGCGGCGCGATACAAAGACCGATCAAGCAAGTCAACTTAATAAGGATATTCATGGATGGACCAGAAGTATCTTTAAACGGATCACCAACGGTATCACCGGTAACCGCCGCCTTGTGCGCATCGGAACCTTTGAAGGTCATTTTACCGTCGATTTCAACACCTGCTTCGAAGGACTTCTTGGCGTTATCCCAAGCACCTCCCGCGTTGTTTTGGAAGATTGCCCAAAGTACACCGGATACGGCAACACCTGCCATATATCCACCAAGTGCCTCAGCCCCCATAGCGAAACCGATGATGATTGGAGCGATAATAGTGATGGCACCGGGAAGCATCATTTCACGAAGAGCGGCATTGGTGGAAATTTCCACACACTTACCGTACTCGGGCTTACCCGTACCTTCCATGATACCGGGGATTTCCTTAAACTGACGACGTACCTCTTGTACCATTTCCATTGCCGCTTTACCCACGGAACTCATGGCAAGAGCGGAGAATACCACCGGAATCATACCTCCGATGAATAATGCCGCAAGAACGTCTGCCTTAAAGATATTGATACCACCTTCCAAACCGGAAAGGGTAACGTAAGCCGCAAACAATGCAAGAGCGGTCAATGCCGCGGATGCGATTGCGAAACCTTTACCGATTGCCGCGGTAGTGTTACCTACGGAATCCAAAATATCCGTACGCTCACGTACTTCATCAGGAAGCTCGGACATCTCGGCGATACCACCCGCGTTATCCGCGATAGGACCGAAAGCGTCAATCGCCAACTGCATAGCGGTAGTTGCCATCATAGCGGAAGCCGCGATACCTACACCGTAGAAACCGGCAAGGGAGTATGCACCCCAAATCGCACCAGCGAAAAGGATGATTGGAATAGCGGTTGAAATCATTCCCGTGGAAAGACCCGCGATAATATTGGTAGCAGCACCGGTGGAGGACTTCTGAACGATGTCCAAAACAGGCTTTTTGCCCAAACCGGTGTAGTATTCCGTAACGGCAGAGATAGCGAATCCAACGAAAAGACCTACAAGTACCGCGTAGAATACGCGCATACGGTCAATCGGAAGGATACCCTCACCGAAGAAGTCCATATAAATGGTCTCAGGCAACATCCACATGATTACCCCGAAACAAGCTCCGGCAGTAAGAAGGATGGAAACCCAGTTACCCATATTCAAGGCACGCTGAACCGCAGGCTCCTTGGAACCGTCCTTGGCACTTACCAAGAAAGAACCGATGATGGAGAAAACGATTCCCAAGCCAGCGATAAGGATAGGAAGAAGGATTGGACCGATACCGGTAAAGGCATCGTCGAATTGTGGGTTCTTTGCTAATGTATCATTGATAACATAGTTACCCAATACCATGGATGCAAGAACGGTAGCTACGTAAGAACCGAAAAGGTCGGCTCCCATACCTGCTACGTCACCTACATTATCACCTACGTTATCCGCGATGGTAGCGGGGTTACGTGGGTCATCCTCAGGGATACCCGCTTCTACTTTACCTACAAGGTCGGCACCTACGTCGGCAGCCTTGGTATAGATACCACCACCAACACGGGCAAACAATGCGATAGACTCGGCACCCAAGGAGAAACCGGCTAGGGTTTCAAGAAGAATGGTCATTTGTTTATAACCTCCGCCGGTAGCGAAATCACCACCCATAAACCATGCGTAAAGGGCAGCGAACAATGCGGCAAGACCGAAAACGGCAAGACCCGCAACACCAAGACCCATTACCATACCTCCACCAAAGGAGATTTTCAAGGCTTTGGAAAGCCCGGTTCTTGCTGCTTGTGTGGTACGTACGTTTGCCTTGGTAGCCACACGCATACCGATAAAACCGGCAACAGCGGAGAAAATGGCACCGATAACGAATGCCACAACGATGAACCAGTGTGTAGTTTCTACCTGGGTAGAAAGAAATCCTAATAAACCGCCCGCAATAAGTACGAAAACGGCAAGCATTCGATACTCGGCTTTCAAGAAGGACATGGCTCCTTCGGCGATGTGTTGAGCGATTCCGCTCATTTTTTCGTTACCGCTCTCTTGCTTTCCGACCCAGTTGTTCAAGACCGCCATATAAAGCAGTCCAAGTACACCGAAAACGGGTAGGATATACACCAACATTTCCATAGGTTCTACTTTGTTTTGATTCTATTCTTTAATGCTATTAATCTATCTGTTTTGTATTGGCTAAACCCCTTCATTGATAGGGGCTTGCAAAACAGACGGCAAAAGTAAGATTATTTCTCGGTTCACCCAACATCCGGGGCTTAGTTTGGCGGAAGAACGAAGGTAGAGAGGATTGGTTTATGATCAGAAAGGTCAGAACTAATGATTTTCGAGGACAAGACTTTGATTTCAGGATCGGAAATAATAAAATCAATCTTAAGGAAGGGGATAATCATACGATAGGTAAAGCCGAAGCCTTTACCTTTTTCTACAAATGCATCCTTTCGTCCTTCCGCTAAAGTCCTGTAAGTATACGTATGGGGTGTATCATTAAAATCACCCGAGATGATTACCGGATGAGGTGATGCCAAGGCGTGACGGTTAACGGCTCTAGCTTGCTTTGCCCTAACCATTGAGGAATATTTTACCATTGCCAGCATGGTTCGGGTTTCTGACCACGTTTCCTTATCCCTTATGTCTTCTAGTTCGGAGTCTTGTACCAAGTCCTCCATCATACCTGATATACGATTGGAATACAAGTGGAGGTTATATACCCTAATTGTTCTGCCGTTAATATTAATATCCGCCCAATGCGCCCCGTTAGATACGTTCTGCCCTTGATCCATCTTGATTATCCCCTCCTGCTCTATCGGATACTTAGAAAATATAGCTTGGCTAGGTTTGAAAGAAGAGTAAGGATAATTTTGAAAACTAATTTTTTTCTTGACTTGAGAATTATATTCTTGGAAACAAAGAATTTCCGGGTCCAATTCTTGGATGAATTCCTTAAGTTCCGGAGCTCTTTTCTTCGAAACTAAGCCTGATGCATGTATGTTAAACGAAAGGACCGTAAAACTCCCCTCCTTCCCTGTCTCCATCTTTTTGAACGGGTGTCCGTAAAATAAATTTACCCCTTGCCAAGTAAACAGAAGGCACGCAAATGAAAGGAGGAAAAACCACTTTTTCCGGAATATCCAAAAAAGTAAAAACAATACATTTCCAAAAAACAAAATCGGGAAAATCATTCCGACGAACAAAGAAGGCCAAAAAACTTGCGGATGAATATTATCCGAAAAGAAAGACAATAGAGTACATAAGACCCAAGCAATATTCGCCAACAAGAGTAGCCTTGTGAAACACCCGTTCTTCTTTGCCGCCATTTGGCTTAATCTATCTTGTTGCTGAAATTCTGGAGGAAGGAGCGCTCCTCATCCGTAAGGCTTTTAATGCCCTTTCTTTTAATCTTCTCAAGAATAACATCGATTCTTTCTTGACTGTCCATGGTTTCGGAGACCCTTGTAGGACGAACCCTTTTTTGCTTTTTAACAACGTCCTCGTTCTTGTAAGCAACACGTGGACGGGGACGTTCTCCTTTTGCTCTTCCTCTTATCCTTTCAGGAATACTCTTGAAGAAATCAATAACACTATTAAAGGGAACACTTAAATCCCTACCGTTCCTCAATAGGTAAATAAAAAGCCAGCCCATGAAAATACCGCCAAGGTGGACGAAGAACCCGGTCCTTGAAGCATTCGCGGAAGAAGCGCCAATCAAATTCATTAAAATAATAGCACCTACGATAAACTTGAGGCGTACTCTTACAATGATTAAATTAATGGGATACTCAGGTGCTAGAAATCCGCCTGCTACCACAAGCGCTAACACGGCACCGGATGCGCCCAGGGTTGGATGCGCCGTCCAAGCAGGAATAATCAAGGTTAGGATTAAATCCAATAAAGCACCGACAACACCTCCTAGGACATATATGGGTAAGACCTTATCATCACCTATTAAATCACCCGGAATCCTACCGAAAAAGTACAACATCAACATATTACCGAACAGGTGCCAAAAGCCCGTGTGCAGGAACATGTACGTAAACATTCCCCAAGGATGGGTGATAAAGTATCCCAAATCCGTATTCATCATGAAGGGACGGAGGAAGTAATTCAGGTTTTGACTTTGCGTCAAGCCATCCGCGGCATTCAAGAATATACCGATGATATTCACCAACAAGAAAATGATGACGTTAAACAGGATAAGTCTAACTATCATGTTTCCTGAACGGAAGTACAAAACAAAATCATCCCAAATGGAGCGAAACATGCAAAAAAATCTTGTAGAATAATAGATGAAATCATTTTTTCGTGACAACACCTAATCGCAGGGCGAAATTAGCCATTATTTAAGCAAAATGTTGCCTGTATAATGTCAATGCTTGAATTAATAACGAAAGTAAATGCCTTCCGGTTTGCTGATCATCAATGTCGACCGTAAAATTTCCGCCAAATGCCAATCATGATCAAGCCGGTAAATGCACCGCCAAGGTGGGCAAAATGCCCGATTCCCGTGCTAATCCCCCTGGTACTTATAAACCACTCAATAATCATGATAAGCGGCACCATTACTTTCAACTTCAAGGTAATGGGCGGGAAAATCAAGGAAATTTGCCTGTCCGGTGTTATCAAGGCGCCAGCCATTAATAATCCCATTACGGCACCTGAGGCACCTAAGGAAACGGAGTAAGGGTCCTTCCCGAAAAGGTACCACATCAAGTAATTCATCCCGAAAGCAAAAAGGAAAGAACCGATACCGCAGGAAAGGTAATAGAACAGAAATTTTTGCGCACCCCAATACCTTTCCAATGAAGGACCGATATACGCCAGCGCCATCATATTGAAAAGAAGGTGCAAAGGTCCCGCATGCATGAACATATGGGAAACAATTTGGTAAGGGCGGAAACCTTCCGAGGTAGGGAAATGTAGCATCAAGAACTCAGCTCCCCCGTTTCCGAAAAAAAACATCGAGATCAAGAACATGATTACGTTCAAGATGATAAGCTGAAGGACTACACCTGATAAATTATACATTAAAATTTACTTGGTTACGGGATATCAACATTTTCAATGCCCGAATCGTTTTGCGAGGCTTTCCAAATCGTAGGTAACAAAACAATCCTTGCCGGAAGGGCTCTTGTAAGGCATGCTACAAGCGAACAATTGATCGATAATCTCACGCATCTCCTCCTTTTGGAGTGCCATTCCTCGTTTCACGGAGGCGCCGTACGCCAAGGAAGCCGCTAGGTTTTCCTTGAGGTTGGTGTTAAGCCCCAATCCGTTCTTGTATTGCTCCAAGAGTTTTTCCAATAAGTCTTGCGTTTTCACTCCGGAACTTTGCCCGGACGGGATTCCGTGAACCACGAAGGTATCATTCCCGAAATCTCGTACATCAAAACCCAGCAACTGCAATTCACCGGTAATGTTCCTTAAAATTTCGGCATCCGCAGGCGATACTTGAATGGTTTCCGGGAAGAGCTCCTTTTGGGTCACCGTTTCTTGGTTTTCCAA
The DNA here is from genome assembly GCA_020629475.1 of Saprospiraceae bacterium. Taxonomy (GTDB): domain Bacteria; phylum Bacteroidota; class Bacteroidia; order Chitinophagales; family Saprospiraceae; genus JAHDCE01. The sequence goes on along the minus strand of JAHDDF010000008.1, from coordinate 12,834 downwards.
TGCTTTCAGGAAACGTTCATACAAAATACGCTCGTGGGCGGATTGCTGATCAATCAACATAAACCCGGAGCGAATATGGCTCACGATATAAGTCCTATGGATTTGATACGGCTTCTTTTCCGATTTGGACAGTTCTTGCCTTGACTCCTCTTTGTTCTCCTCGGAATTTACACCGGAACTTAAGGTAATGGAGGTTTGCGGTGCATCGTCATCCGTATCAAACACCTCACTATCCTCCTCGTATATCTTACGCCAATTCTTGAGGTTATTGTCCATTCTTGTTTTCTCCTCCTTGGGCAATGAGGAGTCTCCACCGTAAGTAGATCGACTCTTATACGTTTGTGCCTTGGGATAAGATGGTTTTTGAGATAAGCCCGAAAAGTTCGGGTCCGTATCAAAATCCAAGGTAGGCGTAACGTTGTACTGCGCCAAGGCATGGCGTATGGTCACCTTGAGGTAATTATAAATCAAACGCTCGTCATCGAACTTAATTTCCTGCTTGGTGGGATGGACATTGATATCAATCCTGGCCGGATCAATATCCAAGTAAAGGACATATAAAGGATGGGTGTCCTTGGGTAGCAAGTCCTCGAAGGCGGTCATGACCGCATGGTTCAGGTAACCACTTTTAATAAAGCGGTTATTGACAAAAAAGAATTGCTCCCCCCTTGTCTTGCGTGCGAATTCCGCCTTGCCCACATAGCCTTTAATCTTTACGATATCAGTATCCTCCTCAACCGGAACGAGCTTCTTATTGGCACCTTGTCCAAGTATCCCTACGATTCGTTGTCTCATATTGCCTTTCGGCAGATGGTACATCTCGGAACCGTTATGGTGAAGGGAGAAAAAGATTTCCGGATGCGCTAATGCCGCGCGCTGGAATTCATCTATGATATGCCGCATTTCCACCGTATCAGACTTCAGGAAGTTTCGGCGGGCAGGTACATTAAAGAATAGGTTCTTTACGGAAATGGTGGTTCCCTCGGAGCATTGGCAAGGCTCCTGTAGTTTTACCGTGGAACCTTCCATTAATATACGCGTCCCGACCTCGTCGGTCATTCTCCTTGTTCGGAGTTCTACGTGCGCGATTGCCGCAATGGATGCCATTGCCTCCCCTCTGAAACCCATCGTTCTAATGGAAAAAAGATCCTTTGCTTCGCGGATTTTGGATGTGGCATGACGCTCGAAACTCATACGGGCGTCCGTATCACTCATGCCGCAACCGTTATCTATGATTTGGATGAGGGTTTTTCCCGCGCCCTTAATCACCAGCTTAACGATACTACTTCCCGCATCGATGGAATTTTCCATCAATTCCTTCACGACGGAAGCCGGCCGCTGGATGACCTCACCCGCTGCTATCTGATTGGCTATGGAATCTGGAAGTAATTTTATTACGTCCGGCATGGTTTGCTCCTGATTTACCCGTGCTTCGGTAATTTACCCTCCTTACCGGGTCCTAGCCTTCGTTATCAATAGGAGTAACAGGCTCGAACATTTGCACGATCTCAGGCAAATATACGTTAATGAAATATAAGGTACCACAAACCAATATCGCCAAAACACCGAAGAGGATTAAATTTTGCCTGAAAACCAACCTTCTTCGCTCGGAGGCATAAGCACCTGAGGCACCGCGCTTCATTTGGCTCCTGATTCTCGCCTTCATCCCTTCCGGATCATCTTGGGCAAGTACTTGTTTTTTCTTGAACCGCAATTCCCTTTCCTCCTTTTCGGGATCAAAATAGCGGGGCACGTAATCATATTTACGATGCTTGGGAGTGCGGAACATGTTCATACGGATGCCCATAACGATAGTTTTTGGTAATAACGAACTAGAAGAATCCTCCTAGTTTCCTAAAGATATAACAACTACTTTCAAGATGCGGTTTTTTCCGTTTCCGGTGCGTATTACAAGGAAATTCCTCTACCCCTGACATCACCGTAACTAGGAATGGCGCCCGTTGACCAAATATCGCTCCTGTTCCAATTATATTCTAAATGGATGCTATCCCCTTCCAACCATATTTCACCCCTTATATAATTATTGAAGGTTTGATTGCTTTTCTCATATATAATATTGAGGACATCTCCAGAGGCGGTAGCCTTGACCTCCTGTCTGTAATCCGTCCCGGACAGGGTGTTTATAAGACCATTTATTAATACGGTATCGGTATTACCGATTTGCATGATACTCAAGATGGAATCGGACAAGATTTCCGTGCGTTCTTCATATCCCGCGACGCCCCCCATATCATCGTAAATAAAATGAAGACCTGAATGATTGTTACTTACTATGGAATACTCGCCTATAAAAGGTAAAATGGCTTCTACGCCATCATCCTTACAAGAAGATAGACCTAGGCAAACACAAAAAAAGAGGACAGGAATTAAGGGTTGATTTTTCATCTCGATTTTGGTTTTCATTAAAACGAAATGTCTTATTAGCGTGTTGCCCATTCATTCACGGAATAGTTATCCCCACTTTTTCCACATTCATGAATTTCCCGGCATTTTGTCCGGAAATCCGCAGTACTTTTGTCTTTCCCATTCACCGAACGGTATCGTGGTAACACGATCACAAAGAGGAAGCCAGTAATGAGTGATGAAATCAAGCATGAATGCGGTGTCGCATTCATCCGATTGCTAAAACCCTTATCGTATTACCATGAAAAATACGGTACGGCTTTGTACGGGCTGAATAAGCTCTACCTTCTCATGCAAAAACAAAGGAACCGTGGACAAGACGGCTCCGGAATCGCTACGGTTAAATTGGACGTCCGTCCGGGAAATCGTTACATCTCCCGCAAGCGTAGCAATCAAAAGGATTCGATTACCGAAATTTTCGGTTCCATCCATGATACATACTTTAATAAGCATAGAGACAAACTCAACAACCCGGAGTGGCTCAAGGACAACCTTCCCTATACGGGAGAATTGCTCCTTGGTCATTTACGCTACGGAACCCATGGTTCCAACACCATTGAATCCTGCCATCCTTTCTTGAGGCAGAACAACTGGATTTCAAGGAACTTGGTTCTTGCCGGAAACTTCAACCTTACCAACGTGGACGAGTTGTTCAACTACTTGGTGGAAGAAGTGGGTCAGTATCCCAAGGAAAAATCCGATACGGTAACGGTACTTGAAAAAATCGGGCATTTCCTCGACGAAGAAGTCTTGGATCTCTTCCGTCATTTCAAGGACAAGGGCTACGAGAACAAGGAAATGAACCCCTTGATTTTCGACACCTTGGACGTGGGAAAAATCCTCCGCAAAGCGGCTAGGGATTTCGACGGCGGTTACCTTATGTGCGGCATGATCGGGCATGGCGACGCTTTTGCCATGCGTGACCCGGCAGGGATCCGCCCCGCTTATTATTACAAGGACGACGAGGTGCTTGTAATCGCATCCGAGCGCCCGGCCATCCAAACCACCTTTGACTTACGCTTCCCGCAAATCAAGGAGCTTCCGCCGGGGCATGCCGCTATCATCAAGCATAATGGAACATTCTCCGTAGAGGAAATAAACGCTCCTACGGAACAGAAGTCTTGCTCCTTTGAATCCATTTACTTTTCAAGAGGTAACGATAGGGACGTTTACTTGGAAAGGAAACGTCTGGGTGAAGTACTAACGAACAGGGTTTTTGAAGCCATTGACGGGGATTTGGACAATACCGTTTTCGGGTTCATCCCCAATACCGCCGAGACTTCCTTCCTTGGTTTAGTCAAAGGGTTGGAAGCTAAACTAGGCGAACTAAAAGTAAAACGTATCCGGGATGCCGGCAAGGACATAACGGACGATCAACTCAAGGAGATCCTGAACCAAAGGGTTCGTGTGGAGAAGCTTATCGTTAAGGACGCAAAATTAAGGACTTTCATTGCCGATGACAGCTCCCGCGACGAACTTGTAGCGCACGCTTATGACGTCACCTACGGTATCGTGAGGAATGAAATCGACACCTTGGTTCTCTTGGATGATTCCATCGTAAGGGGAACCACCTTGAAAAAAAGCATTATCCGCATCGCGGATCGACTACGTCCTAAGCGTATCATTATCGTATCCGCGGCACCGCAAATCCGTTATCCGGATTGTTACGGTATTGACATGTCCAAAATGAAGGATTTCGTGGCGTTTAAGGCGTTGGAGTCCTTATTAAAAGAGGAGTTTAAAGGTCACTTATTACACGCGGCCTACGACCGCTGCCGTGCCAACGAACGCCTACCCGTGGACAAGGTCGAAAACCAACTCATTCCTCTATACGACATTTATAGCCAAGAGCAAATCTCCGATAAGATTGCGGAGATCATTACCCCTCCGGGAACACGTGCGGAAATCAAGGTTATTTACCAAACCTTGGAAGGGCTTCACGAAGCCTGCCCCAACAGAAGCGGTGATTGGTATTTCTCCGGAAATTATCCTACACCGGGCGGAAACCGTGTGGTCAACCGTGCCTTCATGAATTTCATGGAAGGGAAGAACGTTAGGGCTTATTAAATCACCTTTTTGAATATTACGAAGGGCATTAAGTAATCTTAATGCCCTTCGTAATTTGTAGATATACCTATTTCTCCCATCTATCACTCTTTCTTATCAACTCCTTTAGCGTCTTCTCATTAACATCCTCTAATTTCTTCACATAAAGACAGCCTTTTCCGGTATCATGCGGTCCAAGTTTTTCAAGTAATTCCCGCTCCTCATTTACATCATACATCAAGTAGACGGATAGGTGCTTGCTGCCGGGAGAAAACCCCACATTAAACCACTCGTACTCATCACCGTTTTTGCGTTTATACGAATACTTCCCGAAACCGATAATACTCACGCCCCAAATCTTGGGTTCTTTGCCGGTGATTTCCTTCATCCATTCCAAAAGGATTTTTGCATCCTCTTTGCGTCGTTTATTTTTCACGTTTTCAATGAAAACATAAACGTCCTTATCCGTCTCCGAGTTAACAAGTTTTTTCTTCGCCAATGTAAAAGGTTTGTTTTTGATTAGCCCCGCCTAAAATAAGAAGTTGTTCAAACATTAAATCACGCTACGCCCCTTTACATATACACCCCAATGGGATTATATTTGATCTCTCCCGGACGAAGAAGCATCCCACAAATTTTATCAAATGAGAAACTTTCAATCCACTGCTGTCCTAGCGGTAATCCTTTTCCTATACCTCCCGTTTACCGGAAATGCGCAAGATTTTATTTTTTCCTTCGTCAAAGGGAAAGCAAAGGAGATTTCCATTGGTCCTGACGGTACGGTTTTAATTGTAAACCCTACCACCAACCAACTTCAAAAATATGATAGGAAAACGAAAAAGTTCGTTGGCGTAGAAACCGATGCATCTTTTACGCACGCGGTAGGCACCCAAGATATCTTGTATGGTGTGGACAACAAAAAAGCCCTTGTGGAATGCAAACAAGGGAAATGCTCCAAGACTAAGCCCGCGATGTTATCAGGTGATATATCAATGGACAAGGACGGCAAGGTTTGGGGCGTCTTTCCCACTAATGGAAAAATGTATTCCTATGACGGAAATTCCATCGGTCAGGATAAGAAATACGGCACGGCACACCACCGTATAGCGGCACGGCATCGTTCCGATATTTGGACACTAAAGAAGGACAATACCATCCGTTGGTTTTTTAAATCCACTTTGAGGGATGTCGAGGGAAAGGCAAAGGATATTGCCGTAGACAAGGTTCATGGTACGGCTTACATCGTGGGAATGGACGGAAAGATTTACCGAAAGACAAAAAAGGACTGGAAAGACATTGGAGCCACATTGGGTAATTTCGAAAAACTAGCCGTCCATGATGGTGAAATATGGGCATTAACTAAGGTAAACTCCATATTCCGTGCAAAACTGGATGTTTCCAAGGTCAACGAAGGTGATTTTTCCTTTAAAAAGGATAAGAAAAAAGTCGTGATATTGGTTCACGGCATCACCCTTGGAATGGAAAAGGAAAATGCCATAAAAGAAAAAGTAGGAACCTATAAGCATCCTCAGTTTTATTGGGGTTTTGATTTCATTCGGCAAGTAGCGGGTGTGAATGAAAAAAAAATGACCATTATTGATCCACCCCGGCTCGCAGGAAACCGAACGCCTACCGAAGTGGACAATGTAACCTGGAGCAACCATAACCACCACGGGTTTCTTCACAGCGACGCTTTTGAGGAAAACCCCATGGCTTATTTGCTAACCGCCCCTACCGCCAAGGCGGATGTCATGTTGACTTTCCGCGACGGTTCAGAATCACTAATGACACAAACCAAGGATGCCATTAATCAAATTTTCATGGGCTACCAAGCACATTATGGTCACCTACCGGAGAATGAGCAACCTATGATTTACTTGGTGGCACATAGTTTTGGCGGAATAGTTTCCCGTACTATTTTCTCCATTCCCACGGAAGAGGATTTATTCGGGGTTAAACTGAACCATACGGACAAACTCCGCGCGAATTTCATCCGTAATAGAACCGTTTCATTAACTACCCTTTCAACACCGCACGAAGGCAGTCCGCTTCCGGGAATCGCCAAAGTGCTAAATACGGTTTTGGATTTTTACGATAGCCCTTCCGAAGAACCTTGGGGCCTAGCGAAGGATATCCGCACCTTTAGAAGAAATGATATCGCTGGCGACGGGGAATGCATGACGGAAATCGATAAAAACAATCATTACCTGAAAGGCATGTTAAGGCCGGAAAACGCAAAACGGGAAAACGGTGACTTGATCCCCATTTATACCCTAGCCGGCGCTAACCCCGGAAATATTTTTTATCTCCACAAACGCGCGGATAAAAGCCCCTTTGATAATTCGGGCAATGACCTCAAGGAATTTTATGATATCAAGAAAAAGAAACTCGGATATAATAAGGTCCCACCCGAATCCTCCCAACTAGCCATACTGGATCACGTTGCCAAATCCGAACACGGCATTAATTTATGGCCCAAGGCGGAATTATACACGGAATACAGCGACCGTTACAATACCCAACGCCTAGGAGCTTGGTTATATGATATTACCGTCGGAGGTATTTCTTTTGCTCGAAAACCCGACGGCATTTATGATTCAGATGGTTTCGTTGGTTTTCATTCAAGCCACGCGCTAAAACTCGGCACCAAGGAACCGTTATATTTTAATAACAACAAGCGTTATAATGTGGATGGCGTATCCAAACACGGCTCTTGGTACAGGATATTCGGTGAACGCTACGGGAAATCGCATCCTTGGGATTACGACAACCACAGATCCATCTGTTTCAACCCTGGAAACGGGGCTTTCATAGGTAAATACTTATTATGGAACGGACCTTACGCACAGCCCGGTGATTGGAGTTCATGGAATAAGATTCCTCACACCCGCAAACTCCGGGATAAAAAGGTCAGTGTTGAGATAACCTATCTCAGGAATGAAGGAGAAGTTGACTTTGGCTCGGAAGGATATAGTGCCAATGTTAAAATAGGGCATGGAAAAATTCAAAATAGCGGAATAATTAATGAAACCGAAATCATCGGAAAGCGCCAATATCAATCCGGGAAAAACTACGTTTGGACCTTTAGCGAGAATATTCCGAATGCCACCATAATCCCTATTACCATTGACGTTTGGAACAAAAGGGGCGGTGTACTTTCTTCCCAACATTGCTCCCTAAGCCAACTGCCTTACGTGGAATCCATCGTTTTGTACTTGGACGTATATCACAAGCGTATTTATGGCGAGGTGGAACAACAGCTTACCGGACAACCCATTACGGTAGTCGCCAGCAGTAAATCCAAGCGTCCAATGAAAATCCAATTCCGTATAAAAGTGGAATAGTTTAGAGTATTAACTAACGTCTCCCGACTATTTGAAGGGTTTTACCCTCATTTTTCCCTTTTTTGGTAACTTTGCACCGCTTTGGGCAAAAGTGTATTCGTAATTAGCTAATGGAGGATTTAAAGTCCCTGATAGACAAGGAGAAATTACCCCGCCATATCGCCATCATTATGGACGGTAACGGCAGATGGGCGAAGCTTCGTGGCAAACCACGGGTCTTCGGGCACCGTAATGGCGTACAAGCCGTTAGGGAAGCAACGGAAGCGGCAGCCGAAATCGGGGTCGAATACGTTACCCTTTATGCTTTCTCCACTGAAAACTGGGGAAGGCCCAAAGCGGAGGTAAACGCACTCATGACACTCCTCGTGGGTACGCTCCGTAAGGAGGTCAAAACCCTCAACAAGAATAACATCAGGCTCAAGGCAATCGGTGATTTGAAACAGCTTCCTGAAAAAAGCTACCAATCATTGATGGAAGGAATAGAAGAAACCAAAAACAATACGAGAATGACCCTCGTATTGGCTTTGAACTATTCCGCTAAATGGGAAATCATGCGTGCCGTAAGGCAATTGGCGCAAGAGGCTAAGGATGGTAATATCAACCCGACCGACATCTCGGAAAAACACTTCGATGATGCATTAAGCACAAAGGGGATTCCTCATCCGGAACTCATGATCCGCACAAGCGGTGAAAAACGCATCAGCAATTTCCTCCTTTGGCAAATCGCCTACGCGGAACTTTGTTTTCTTCCCATCTTCTGGCCGGAGTTTCGGAAAGAGCATCTTTACCAAGCCATCCTTGACTTCCAAAACCGGGAACGAAGATTCGGAAAAACAGGGGATCAAATCGCACGGGAGGGTGAATAGCGGACGTTTTCCGCAAAAAACAAAAACAAGGAACCAACCTTGCACCCCTTATAGGGACTGTAAGGGGGACAACCGGAATAATAACGAAGCACAAAAGGCATTAGCCCGCTTCAAGAATTGAAAACTCGAATGAGAATTTTTCGCTCAACGCTTGTAAGCATACTATTCTTTATTCTCCCCTTTGCCATCATGGCACAAGGCATACCCGACGAGGTAGAGTACGAGATCGGCAACATCCAGGTTATCGGGCACAAATACAGTGACCCCAACACCATTATCGCCGTATCCGGATTCAAGGTCGGGGATAAAATCAAAGTTCCGGGATTCGACGTACAACGTGCCGTTAAATCCCTTTGGGAACTAAAACTTTTTACTGACGTCGAGGTGCGTATCGGTAAATTAGTAGGAGACGTGGCTTTATTGGAAATCGTGGTCGAGGAACGTCCGCGATTAACCCGTTACGACTTCTTTGACATTAGGAAATCCCAAGAGGAAGATCTCAAGGAACGAGTTACCGGCTATCTGCTTAAAGGTGGTGTGGTATACGAGGATACCAAGCGTAACGTAGCCAACGCCATTGAAGGGTATTACATCGAAAAAGGTTACTTGGACGCCAAGGCAATCATCAAGGAAGTACCCGATGAAAACCTCGACAACGGTATCAAACTAGAACTGAGGGTAGACCGCGGAATGCGTGTTCGAATCAAGGATATCGTATTCGTGGGCAACGAGAACATAAAACCCCGTAAACTGCGCAAACAGATGAAGGAGACGCGCCGTAAGCGTCGCATCTTCGCCGGCTCTAAACTTATTGAACACGAGTACGAAAATGATAAGCGCGCGGTTATCGATTACTATAACACCGTCGGTTATCGTGATGCCCAAATCACTTCCGATAGTACTTGGCGTGATAGCGAATCGGGGCACCTGATGCTTCAAATCAACCTCGCCGAGGGTCGACAATATTACTTCAGGGACATTACCTTCAAAGGAAATTCCATTTATAATGACGAGCGCCTTTCTCAAGTATTAGGCATCAATAGCGGTGACATCTACAACGAGGAACTACTTGACGTACGCTTGAATTATAGCCAAGACGGTCGTGACGTTTCCTCCTTGTACATGGATAACGGTTACCTCTTCTTCCGTGTCGATCCGATTGAAAAAGCCATTGAAGGGGATTCCATTGATTTGGAAATCCGATTATTCGAGGGACCCCAAGCGGTAATAGACCGTGTTATTATTAAAGGTAATGACCGTACCCACGAGCACGTTATCCGGAGGGAATTAAGAACCCGTCCGGGTGAGAAGTTCAGTCGTGCCGACATTATCCGTTCCCAAAGGGAAATCATTAACCTAGGATATTTCAATCCGGAAACCTTAGGCGTTAACCCGGTTCCGAACTTACAGCGAGGAACGGTGGATATCGAATATTCAGTAGAAGAAAAATCATCCGATCAATTGGAGCTTTCCGCAGGTTGGGGTGGTCAAGGCCGTGGGGTAATCGGTACCCTGGGTGTTACCTTCAATAATTTCTCTTTGAGGAATTTCTTCAAGAAAGAATCTTGGAAGCCCCTTCCACAAGGGGACGGACAGAAACTATCCTTGAGAGCTCAAACCAACGGTCGTTTCTACCAATCCTATAACTTCTCCTTCACGGAGCCTTGGTTGGGCGGTAAAAAAGCGAATTCCTTCACCACCTCCATGTTCTACTCCTTGTTGACCAATGGTGGTGACCGTGACGCATCCAACTTTGCTAGCTTAGGCATCCTTGGTGCCAGTGTTGGTCTAGGAACACGTTTGAAATTCCCGGATGACTTCTTCGTATCCTCCACCTCCCTAAGTATCCAGAGTTATAAACTAAGGAACTACGGCAACGGTGGATTCCGTCTTCAAGACGGAACTTTGGTACTTGACGGTAGATACAATAATATCGCCCTTAAGCAAACCATCGCCCGTAACTCCATCGTAAACCCGATTTTCCCGACTTCGGGAGCATCATTCTCCTTGAGTGCTACATTTACCTTGCCTTACTCCCTATTCAGGGATGTCGAGGACTATAACCCGGAATCATCCGTGGATGAAAAACGCGCTTGGGCGCAAAGGGAATTGAAGTGGCTGGAATACCACAAGTGGAGATTCGATTTCCAATGGTACGTAACCATCGTGGATAAACTCGTATTGAAGGTGGAAGGTAAAATCGGTGTTCTTGGCTCCTATAACAATGAGTTAGGTACCACTCCTTTCGAGCGCTATGAGCTTGGTGGTGACGGTATCTCCAACCAATTCGTAGGTATCGCGGGAAGGGACATCATCTCCACACGTGGTTATGACGTTTCGGATATCCCCGCAAATAATAACGGTGGTGCATCCGTCTTCAACAAGTACACGGTTGAGCTTCGTTACCCATTGACTACGAACCCAACTTCTACGGTGTACGTGCTCGGATTCTTCCAAGGTTCCAATGCCTTTAACCGTGTAAGGGATTACAATCCGTTTGACTTGAGGCGTTCCACCGGTTTGGGTGTTCGTGTATTCTTACCGATGTTCGGTACCCTTGGTTTCGACTACGGTATCGGTTTCGACAAGGACGATACCGTACCCGCCGGAGCGAAATGGTCGGAGTACGGAAGGTTCAATATTATCCTCGGTTTCGAACCCGAGTAAAAATATAACTCCTAAAATCTCGGATTATGCGGTTAAAGTGCATTTATATCCGAGTTAAAAGGAGGTTAAAACCGTTGTAAGGACGGTAGTTTTCGCAAAGGGCGATAGTCTTGATTATCAAGGCTTAGCCCTTTTGTTTCTTAAATTTCTTAATATCGTGCTTGCTTCCGGGTTTTACCGGGGCTTGCCCGGCGGAAATTGCCATTGAATAAAACCTTAATTTTGAACCGAGGGAGGAAATGAAATCCATCCCAAAAAGAAAATCCGGAGTAGAATGAAAAAGCTAACGCTTCTTTTTGCCTTTGTCGGAATGACAACCCTAGGAATGCAAGCACAACGTGTGGCTTGCGTGGACGTAGTACGTATTCTAGAAAGCCTTGAGGACTACAAGAAGGCGCAAGCCGAATTGGAAGCTACCGCCGCAGGCTGGAAACAACAAATTGATCAGATGCGTGACGAAATGAACGGCATGATCAATAAGTATGAGTCCGAAAGGGTTTTGCTAAGTGATGAGGCAAGGGTAAAGCGCGAGGATCAAATCATGATGAAAGAAAAGGAAATGCGTGATTTCCAAAAAGCGAAGTTTGATCCCAACGGCGCATTCTTTAAAAAACGGCAAGAATTGATCCGCCCCATCCAAGATCGCGTATATACCGCTATCGAGGAATTCGCGGAACAAAAGGGCTTTGACTTCATCTTCGACAAAGGAGGTAGCGCCGGATTGTTATTTACCAATCCACGCTACGACAAGACGGATGATATCCTTAAAAAATTGACGGAATAGCATTAATTTCGCGCCCGGTTCCAAGGAACCACGGTATTATATCACAAACATCATTTTTCGGGAGAACCGAAACAATCTATTGACCTTAAACGGAAAAAAATGAATAGCATTTATCGCATCGGGCTTATCTTGGTTATGGCTGTTTGTACCTTCGGGTCCGTACATGCACAGAAGTTCGGATATACGAATTCCCAAGCTATCCTTCTTCAAATGCCTGACGTAAAACAAGCGGATTCCCGCCTGGAAACGCTTCAAGCGCAATTGCAAAAGAAAGGACAACAAATGTTGGAATCCCTTCAAGGAAAGTACGCTTCCCTTCAAAAGCGTGTGGACGATGGTCTTATCAGCCAAGTTGACGCTCAAAAGGAAGCCGAAGCCTTAGCAAAAGAGGAGCAAACCCTTATGAAATTCGAGCAGGACATGGTTAACCAACTTACCACCAAAAGGGAGGAGTTGATCAAGCCCATCCTTGACAAGGTTCAAGGCGCTATCGATGACGTTGCCGCTCAAAACGGTTACCAATACATCTTTGACACCAGTTCCGGTGTATTGCTTTACGCAAAACCTGAGGATGACATTACCGATAGGGTAAAAGCTAAACTGGGTATCAACTAATAGTGTCCCGGAATAATCCGACATCAACCGATCCAATCGGTATATTTGACTCCGGCGTTGGCGGCCTTACGGTTGCCAACGCCGTTGT
>JAHDDF010000296.1 GCA_020629475.1 Saprospiraceae bacterium | reverse complement strand
GATTTGCCTAATTGAGCCAAAATCATATCCAATTTTCTAATGTTAATACACAAAGCATTAACCTTTTACAATAGTCATGATTGTCACAGTGGAATGAATTTTGATAAATCATATGGTAGCGCTACATACGAATAGATGGGATATTAACGCTATGAAGGAAACCCGGCTTTCTCTTACGGTTTGTTTTTTTGTTTTACTCCTTTGCCTTCCTTGTTTTGGACAGGTGGAGTCGGACTATTTTAAGACCAATAATGCCAAGGAATCCCTAAGGGTCGCACAAAATTTCGTGAACAAGGGGATGTTTACCAAAGCGGAAAAGCAACTGCGGCATACCATAAAGTTGAAAGGCAACTTTGCGGTAGCCCATAGGGAATTGGGGAGGGTCTATCTTGAGTTGGATAAGTTTGATGAAGCAGCAAAGTCATTGGAGAAGTCATTTGACTTGGATCCGAATATCTCCCGTGCCGCTTATTTTGAATGCGGGGAAGCCTATTTTCAATTGAGGAATATCCATAAGGCACTGCACTATTTTGAATATTATAAATCCCTAAAAGGAGGTAAATATACCAATGCAAAAAGGGAAACAGGATTGGAGGCGGAATATGACGAGCTTCTCTCCATTCGGAAAAAGAACTGCATCTTCATTTCGGATATGGGAAAAATCAAGGAGCCTGAGCAAATGCCGGTGAATCTTGGTTCATCCATAAATTCTGATTCCGATGAATACTTACCTACCATCACCACCGGTGGGGGAAGACTAATTTTTACAAGAAATAAAGGAGGGATAAACGAGAATATCATGACCTCCTCCTTTGACGGGCAAAGATGGTCGGGTGCCAGAGCATTTGATAAAAACGTGAATACCCACGGAAATGAGGGAATGGCGAAATTCGCGACCAACGGAAGGGAATTCTACTTTGCCGGATGTAACCGCCCCGATTCCGAAGGCGGTTGTGACTTGTACAAGGCATACGTGGACATGTTCGGGCAAGTGGAACAGGTAAGCCATCTACATGGTATCAACTCAGGATCTTGGGATTCCCAGCCTTGTATTACTTGTCAAGGAGAGGCGGTGTATTTTTCAAGTACCCGTGAAGGAGGATATGGTGGTTCTGATATCTACGTCAGCTTTTTGAAGGAGGATGGCTCCTGGGCGCCGGCGAGGAATTTGGGCCCAAATATCAATACCCCTCAAAACGAGGAGGCTCCTTTTATTGCAACCGATGGAAAGACCCTTTATTTTACCTCTGACGGATGGCCCGGGCAGGGAGACGGTGATATTTTCAAATCCACCAGGGATTTAACCGGTAATTGGTCTGAGGCGGAAAATTTAGGTTATCCGATCAATACCCCATCCAAGGAATTGGGCTTTTATATCAAGGCGGATGGCAAATCCGTTTTGTTTGCCTCCGCAAGAATGGAAGGTTTTGGCGGGTTGGACGTATACGAATATTCCTTGAACAAGGAGCAGTTACCTGAGCCGATGGTTCATGTAGAAGGTATGATAGTGGATGATTACCTAGGGATACCCGTTGAAACGGAATTCACCGTTTCCCGGAAAGGGGAAGAATACACGTTTAGAACGGATGAAAGAGGGAGGTTTTTTACCTGTTTAAAAGGGGATCAAGCTTTTACATTTATCATAGAGGAAGAAGGGTATTTGCCGTTCATGAAGGCGGTTTTTCTTCCCTCTTCCGATAATTCCGAAACCACGCCGGTAATGATTCGTTTGGAGCCGGCTAATAAGGCGCACCCTTCTACGCTTGAGGCACCGCCGAAACCATCCGTAATTTCGGCGCCCAAGGAGTTGGAAAAGCGGGTTAACTTCTTTTTTGCCGTGAATTCCTTTGAATTGGATGATAATTCCAAAGCCAAATTGGATGATTTAATCGGGACATTATCCAGGAATGATCAATGGTCCGTTGAGGTAGTGGGTTTTGCCGATAATTCCGGTGATGCCCAATACAATAAGATTCTATCCGAGAAACGGGCTAAATCCGTTTCGGATTATCTCAAGGAGGCAGGGGTAGATATCCACAACGTTAATTCAGAGGGACGCGGAGCCGTAACCGCCGCTTCCGATAGGGAAATGAAATACAATAGAAGGGTAGAGGTAGTACTTCGATACAAGGAAAACGGCAGCGCTGAATTTTAGATCAATTCTTTTCCGATATTTGCCGTTCAAACCTGCGGCATGCGTAAATTAAAACTCACGGAACTCAACCGTGATTCCGTCAACGATTTCAAGAAAAAGGAAAAAACTTCCATCATTATCATCTTGGATAATATCCGGAGTGCCTTAAATGTAGGTTCCGCATTCCGTACGGCGGATGCTTTTGCCTTGGAGCATTTATACCTCTGCGGGATTACCGCGAAACCACCGCACCGTGAAATTTTAAAAACAGCGATTGGCGCTTCCCGTTCCGTAGATTGGACGTATTTTGAAAAGGTGGAGGATTGCTTAAAACATTGTAAGGAGGAAGGATATAAAATCCTAGGCGTTGAGCAAACCGACGAAAGTAAAATGCTTCAGGATTTTACCGTAATGGAAGGTGAAAAGTATGCCTTGGTTATGGGGAATGAAGTTAAGGGCGTCAGTAATGAATCCTTACCTTATTTGGATGAATGTTTAGAGATTCCCCAGTTCGGGACCAAACATTCCTTGAACGTATCCGTGGCCTGCGGGGTAGTTTTATGGGAAGTTTTTAGGCAGATGAAATTTCCTACCTGAATCCGGAATTGAATTGTCCTTGGTTGACCGGGATATTGATAAAGTCCAAAGACCCCGGTTTTACCCGTAAAGAGAAAGAGTAATAGTTCCTTGTAGGTGCCCAATTGAAACCCATTTGCCAACAATGCAAGTCCCTTGAGAAGCCCAAGGAAGGATAACCGAAATCCTTATTTTTTATATCGTAAGACGCCGAACCGTTTACCGCCCATTTCTCCGAGAGATATATGGAACCGTTTAGCCTCAGGTTGTGCGTGGTGGTTTGGAATCCGTTTGTTTTGGTAATGTTGAAATTGTAGATATGGGTTAAGGACAATGAACCTATAAACTGCTGGTTGTTTTGGTTCTGCCCGCCCGGACCGCCACCGCCACCGCCGTCGTTTCTTGGTCCTCCGCCGCTACCGCCTTGTTGTTGATTTTGATTCTCGTTCTTATCCAATCCAAGCCATTTCCGGACATCCTTCCAGTCAATGGTCGTCGATACTTGTCCGGCAAAACGATCAAAACGCAATAGTTTTCCGGTATTTTCACGGTAAAACGTATTTATCCTTTGACCGTTTTCATTGATGTCATACGGGTCAAACAAAGCGGTAAGCCTAATCCTTGTTTTCTTTTGAAAAATAGAAGTACCGCCCGACATGGAAATCTGGGAGAATTTTAAGGAATCCGCGGCAAGGTTATAACTGCCGTTCATGTTTATATTCTCAAGTAAGCGGATACGCTTGGCTTTGCCGGTTGTATCTTTTCTGGAAATATGCTTGGCTTCCAAAATGTGGGTAATACCGTAATCGACGTTTAGCTGTCTTCCGGCATCCGAGACGAATTGATTATACGCCCCGCCCTCGAATATGTCATAAGTAATGGTTTCCCCGTCCCGTTCATACGATTCAAAATAACCCCACCTAGGATTGGTATAATCAGGTTGGAAAGACATACCCACATTGGGACGCATGGTATACCGGATCCCCTTTAACCGTTTGGTGTTTTTAAAGAGTAGTGTGGAGTAAATATCCGTACCCATACTCAAGGAGGCCCGGAAATCCCGGAAGGGTTTGAACTCCCTGACATTGTCGGTAACCAACTCATTCGTGGTAACGATATTTTCCGTGTAAATGGTGTCTAGGGGATCGTTGGGGTTTACCTCCGCGATAAGGGTGGTATCATTCCTCGTAGTAAATTCCCTACGGATGGTATTAAAGTGCCACGTTTCCGTGTAGCTAATATTCGGTGAAAGGTTGAAAAATTTAAAAATCCGGAAAGAGGCATTGGCGGATGCACGATGCTGGGCACCGTACTTGATTTCGTCTAGAGTCTCCCTTTTAAACAAGAGGGTGTCCTTGGCTGTAACCCTGGCTTGTGCCTCGAAATCATAATCGAAGCCGATTTCCTCGTACCATTTTTTCCCGCCCGTAGGAACTTTCCGCTTGAAGGGGAAAATCCGACGCATATTATAGTTGAATTTCGGGAAAGTGATATTTACGTCCCTGGTCCGGTTATTTTGGGAGTGGGTTAATGCCGTCGTTATCTCGAAGGGCTTTCCCGGGAATGTTTTTCTTAGGTTTAGATTGGATGAAAGAGAGTTTTCCAAAACGCTTTGTACGTCATTTTGGGTTCTGGAGTTGGAATTATTCAATTGAAAACGAATTCTTCCGCTTAGGGAGCGGGTAGGGTGCGCTTTTGGATCCTGATTGTGGGTTAAATCCAAGGAGAACACGTTTTGGATATCCTTTCTGAGCAAATCATCCGGGAAAACACCATCACCGTAGTTCAAGCGTCCGTAGGAAACCCTAATGGAGCCATTGTATTTGTAACGCTGGTTATACCTAAAATCAGATTTAAGAATCCACGTTCCTCTTGAATATACATCACCCGTAACGGAAATGTCGTAATTCTCGTTGATACCCCAGTAATAACCAATGTTTTGTAAGCCAAAGCCGAAGTTTTGATTGAACTGGTATTCCTTGGGGAAAAGGATTCCTGAACGTTGCCCTTTAGTAATGGGGAAAAAACCGAAAGGGAGCCATAATGGTGTTTTTACGCCGGCAATTTCCAAGTTCGCCGGACCGGAAACGGCTATTTTTTCCGTAATCAATTTCAACTTTTTCGCCCTAATCCCGAAGTGGGGTTCCTCATGATCACAAGTGGAAATTATCGCGTCCTCGTTGTAAACGATATCCCCGCAACCCGCACCGCAATCATGATCGTGGTCGTGTTTTTGTCTCTCGAAAACCGTTGTACCCGCATGTATATAAAGGTCGTTTTCTTGGGTTACAGCGCCATAAACAATCCCTTTTTCCGATTTGAAATTGTATTTCATTTTTTCTGAGGTAAAGGATTGGTTACCATCGGAAAACATGGGTTTTTGATACATTTTTCCGGTGGAATCAGTTAAGGCTTCCGCAATGACCAAACTTTTGTTTTGATCCAGTTCAATATAACCCGCCTTCAGGTTCATTTCACCATAGTTGACTTCAGCCTCGCCATACAGGTAGA
>JAHDDF010000295.1:3428-5229 GCA_020629475.1 Saprospiraceae bacterium | reverse complement strand
AAGATTTAGGCTATTAATGACGTTTCAGCGGCGAATGGTTTCCCAAGGAATCCATAACTTAATTGACACCCACAAAACCGTTGCCGATGAAGTACCTGATTACCATTCTTCTCCTTGGATCTAGCATCCCGGGGTTTACTCAAAACATTGATTTCGAGGAACCCAATCTCCAAGCGTATCTCCTTGAAAAAGAATGCGTGGATCTTAACGGGGACGGAACCTATGATTCTACCGCCGACCTTGACCAAAACGGCAGCATCAGTCATGCGGAAGCCCTTGCCATCAAGCACTTGGAAATTGATGACCTCTACCGTGAATATTATATCCGGCACATCCAAGACATCAGGCATTTCGAGAACTTGGAATCCCTATTGATTTATTCCAACGACAGCTTGGAATATATTAGTTTACTAGGATTGGATAGTTTACATACCTTACGCTTGGACGGCTCTCCTTATAGCCTAAAATATTTTGATATTTCCGACCTTCCCAATGTCCGCGATTTAAGGGTGGAGGGTCCTTTTTACATGGATTATTTCAACATCCAAAACGGCACTTACGCCGATGAGTATTTTTCCTTGTTTTATACGGAATATATCCAATATGCTTGCGTGGATGATATCCAGGAAGAAATAAATATTGTAGCGGAACATATGGATGTAGGATTAAGCCCGCAAACGGAATGTAGCGTAAGTATAAATGAAGCAGAAAAAATCACGGCCGGTATTTTCCCGAATCCGGCAAAGAATACATTACACATCAATTATGAAACGCCCCCTGAATCCATTCAAATTATTGATATAAAAGGAAGAATAATAGTTAAACCTATTGCAAGTAATATTAACATTACGGACCTAGCTAGCGGAATGTATTATCTTGAATTACGTTTTAAAAACAAAGTCACACATCACTCATTTATGAAGGAGTAAAAATGAAAATAAGAGTAGGAATATTTTTCATGCTTCTTTTCTTTTCCGCTTGTCAAGAAGAAAAGATTGCCCTCCCTATTGACACCCAAGAATACAGCCTAGTTTTCCAAGATGAATTTGATGGCATTGAGTTGGACACCACGAAGTGGAAAACACATTTAAATAATCCACCACCACATGATAGGGTGCCCGTTAGGCAAAGCGGAAATTATAGAAACGCCGCTTTATTCTTGGATAAAAATGTAGTACAACATCATGGTCATATTGAAATAAGCGTACACAAGGAACAAGTGGGAAGCCCTAAATCCGCCAAGGATAAACTTTATTATCAAGAACATTACCCGGACAGAAAAAAAGAGCCTTGGGAAAGCCTTACGGATTATTTCAAATACACCTCAGGAACTTTGGCGGGTAAAACCGGATTTAACCACGGCTATTTTGAGGCACGTGTAAGAATTCCCGCTTCCCAAGAATTATATCCCGTTTTTTGGTTATTCCATCATGACGAAATCGTGGTTTTCGAGTTTTTCGGAAATTCATCAAAGCACATGATGAGCATCCATAACAAGGAAAAATACCAATCTTTTACTTCAGGCATAAAACAAGATTACGGTAAGGAATTCCACATTTACGCTATGGAATGGACGCCCTATGAAATTTCCTTTTTCCTTGACGGAAAACAAATCGCAAAGGAGTTTAAATATTTCGATGAAGACGGAAACGGCATTCCCGAATCCGCTTCAGATATGAAAGTCCCTATCACCATTAACCCCAATTTCCCCGATAGTGATAATAGGTGGTTGCATCCCCGCTTTAGCTTAAATGTCTTTGAATGGGCAAGCACGGAATGTGAATCTTATCCCCAATCCATG
>JAHDDF010000295.1:1312-3328 GCA_020629475.1 Saprospiraceae bacterium | reverse complement strand
CCCGTACGGGTAAACGGTCTCCCTGAAATCAAGGTGGTTTCCCGTGGCTATAAACATACCATTGCGGTAGATACCGAAGGACGGGTTTGGACTTGGGGCTGGAACAATTACGGGCAATTGGGTGCGGAATTACCCGCCAACTACAATTACCCCCAAGACGTAAGCGGGCTTAAGGATATCGTTGCCGTGGAAGGCGGTCATTGGCATACCGTTGCCTTGGACTCCAAGGGCGAAGTATACGCTTTCGGACATAATTTCTACGGCGAACTCGGTTCCGGTGATCGTGAACATTCCGAAAAACCGGTGAAGGTCATCGGCGCGAAAGATATCAAGCAAATTGCTTCCGTGGGCTACTTCACCCTTGCCTTGGACAAGAACGGTGAAGTATGGGCTTGGGGCGACAACAATTACGGACAGCTTGGCGACGGCACTCAAACAATACGCACCCAAGCCGTCAAGGTAAAAGGGCTCAAGAACGTTAAGGAGGTAGCCACCGGCTGGCACTTTAGCATGGCACTCTTGGAAGACGGCACCGTTTGGATGTGGGGTGATAACCCTTTCGGGCAATTGGGTCTAGGGGATTACGAGGACAGGCTGGAACCTACCCAAGTAACGGGCATCCCGAAAATCAAGAAAATCGCCTGCGGAAGCTGGCACAGCATGGCTCTTTCCGAGGATGGCGAAGTATGGGCTTGGGGGCACGGTAAAAACGGGATGCTGGGTCAAGGCAAGGAGGAAGGAAGCCCAAGCCCCGTAAAGGCGGAAGGATTAAATAAGGTAGAGGATATCGGAGCCGGTTGTTTCCAATCCATCGCCACGGATGAGGACAAGAACGTTTGGGTTTGGGGTGAAAATTGGAACGGGCAATTGGGCACCGGTAATTATCAAAGAATGACCCGCCCTTCACAATGTTTGATTAACTTGGAAAAAGGCGTCCACGTTTCGGAAAAGCAATTTTCCGGAATGGAAGGGGAAGCCCAACAATGGGTAAACCAAGGCATCAAGGAGAAAAAAATGCCTGACCCCGCGGATGGCGTGGTTCAAGTAGCATATAAAAGAGCGGATATTCCCGGCAACTACAATCAGAAACCAAAATCTGATGCCGGATATATTTCTTTTATGACCTTTGTCAGGAATAATGAAAAATTCCTTCTAAGCCTCTTGTTGAATATTATTCTAATTGGAATAATTATTAAGATCAGAAAAAAGTAATCATTCAAAATGAAGTATAAATTTCCCTTCTTTCTCTTTTTTATCGTCTTATTCCTGTCTTGTAAAAACGAAAAACAAAACCTACGGGCGCTGTATCAATCCGGCAAAATAGAGGAAGCAAAGGAAGCCTGTAAATCCGCCTTGGAAAATAACCCTGAAGATATTTCCGCCTTGGAAATCCTAGGGGAAATATTCATGAAGGAAGGTGATTTGGAAAGGGCGGGTGTCGCCTTGGATCAAGCCGTGGAATTAAACCCCAATAATTACGAAAACTACTTGCTGCGCGGCAACATTTTCGCGGCGGAAAACAATTACGAATATGCTGAAAATTATCTCCGTGAAGCATTAAAACATAACAATAAGGATTACCGCATTTATTTCAATTTAGGACAAGTCCTTTCCAACCGCGACAAATTCCGCGAGTCCGTAAACATGTATACCAAAGCCACTGAAATAAAACCGGATAAAGTAGAAATCATCCAAGGACGTGCCCTTGCTTACGAGGATTTAATGATGAAGGATTCCGCCATAGTGGATTATTCCAATGCGATTGCTTTAGATAGTATGCGTCCTGAATTATATTTTCTCCTTGGATTTATCCGCTACGAAACCGGGGATGTTTCCACCGCTTGCATTGATTTTAAAAAAGCTGCTGACATGGGCTTGGAACCCGCAAATGAAATGCTATTAAGATGTAATTAAAAGAACGGATTGATTCAGTCTCCCGGATTGATTCAGTCTCCCGGATTGATTCCTCCACAACGAAACAAACACCATGAAACGATTACCATTCCTCTTCCTATT
>JAHDDF010000295.1:0-1302 GCA_020629475.1 Saprospiraceae bacterium | reverse complement strand
CCCGCAAATGAAATGCTATTAAGATGTAATTAAGAGAACGGATTGATTCAGTCTCCCGAGAAGATTGATTCCGCCACAACGAAACAAACTCCATGAAACGATTACCATTCCTCTTCCTATTAATAATATTCCTCTACGGCTGTAAAAAAACACCACCCATACAAGAAGGGCTTTGGGTAGCCCAAGAACATTCGGATCATTTTTATGTACGGGGAGATAGTATTGTATTTGCGGAAGGTGATTTACTTGTGAGTCCCAATCCTTGGGGTTGGAAGCCTTTTCAATCAAGAAAGGGGTATATGAGTATTTTTGATAATTCAGATATTGAATCAAAAGTTTGGGAACATCCATATGAGTTTAGAAAAGATACGTTATTGATTCACCCCCTAGATACAAATACATCTATCTTAAAATATATGCCATCACAATTTGATAATTTTCAGGAGCACTGGCATTACGAATATTACGGAACAACATTAGATATACCGAAAAAACATGCTTGGGGTAAAATACTAAGTAAACACCGTCATCTAAGCCCCCTGACTATTCAGCAATCAGGTGAAGGAACAATCAGCCTAATATTTAATCGTAAAGAATACCCGTTTGAGCAATTAGATTCCCTTGCGGAAGCTTCTTGGAGTTATTACGATAAAATTCCCGATGTTACGTCAAATACGATTGAGAGTATCCGGGTCAATCCAAATATTCCATATCTCGATTATGAAAAAATAATTAATAAAGTTTATTACAAAAAAATAAATCCACCCGGAATAATTTTAAGAAGGTCTTATCGTCATACCATAAAAAAAATTGATTTCGATCCTTTTGATAATTTACAATATCTGAAACTAGAAACCAAAATTTTTCAAATAGATTCATTGTGGCATAAATATCAAATACAAAAATCTGATTCCATCCCCATCATAAAATATCAGCCTAATATGGATTGGTTTTCCCTTTATGATGAAACAGAAGATAAATCCCCATTTTTATGGAAACATAAATTCATTATTCTTCTCCCTCCGAGGGAAACTTTAAGCTACGACAACTTTGTTGATATTATGTTGGAAATAAAGAAAGGACAAGCTGCTTTTTTCCTGCTGTCTGAAGAAGGGAAAAATTCATTATTCAGTCTCGACCTAAGAAATGAAAAAGACAGGCAAGAATGGAATGAAGGCGCTTGGATAGATTTCTATTCTTGGCAGCAAACTACCCCTGGTTTTCTTCTTGCTTTTGAGAAGTAAAAAAATCGTTTGTGGTCAGGTCGGAAGACCTGACTTGGGGGAGTACGTTATTTTATAA
>JAHDDF010000294.1:3481-5240 GCA_020629475.1 Saprospiraceae bacterium | reverse complement strand
CGAAAATTTCGATCTTGTTTTCTTGAACAAGAACTCCAAGTAAGACAAAATTATGAAGTTTAGCGAATTCAAATACAAAAGACCCGAAGTC
Source organism: Saprospiraceae bacterium (assembly GCA_020629475.1). Classification (GTDB taxonomy): domain Bacteria; phylum Bacteroidota; class Bacteroidia; order Chitinophagales; family Saprospiraceae; genus JAHDCE01. The sequence goes on along the minus strand of JAHDDF010000294.1, from coordinate 5,149 downwards.
GATCAATTAACGGGCGAATTTGACCAATTATTGGACAAATTCACGCAAGCGGACTCCGCGGATATTCAATTAAAAGCCCTTGAACGAATTAGCGATATCAGGGAAGAATTCGATACGATGCATTATTTGTGCAGCGTTAGGCATTCCGTAGATTCCAATGATGGATTTTACGAATTGGAAAATGCCTTTTTTGATGAAAATGCCCCTGTTTTCGAGAACCGTATTTCCAAATTATACGAGGCATTGGTATCGTCTCCCTTCAAGGAAGAAATCAAGAAGGAAAAGGGTGCCCTGATATTTAAATCCGCTGAAAACGGAATGAAGGTTTCCTCTTCCGAAGTACTGGAGGATTTAAAAAAGGAAAATCAACTTAAATCCGAATACGGTATCCTTAAGGCAAAAGCCATAATCCCTTTCAAGGGTGAGAATCATAACATCTCCACGATTTCAAAGTTTTTTGAGGATACTGACCGGGATATCCGCAAAGGTGCCATGAAGGCGCAATGGTCTTTTTTCGCGGACTCCGCGGAAAAAATCGAGGGTATTTTCCACGAGCTTGTTCAAGTAAGAACCGGGATTGCCGAAAAATTGGGTTATCGAAATTTTGTGGAACTAGGCTATGACAGGATGAACCGTATGGATTATGATGCGGACATGGTCAAAAACTTCCGCGATCAAATCCTAGAGCACATTGTTCCCATTGCTACTAAACTGAGGGAAAGACAAAGACAGCGCTTGGGCTTGGAGAAATTGTATTACTATGATGAACGTTTCAAATTCAAAACCGGCAACGCGACCCCCAAGGGTTCGCCTAAGTGGATCATCAAGCAGGCTGAAACCATGTACAAGGAGTTGTCTCCGGAAACGGATGAGTTTTTCTCCTTCATGCAGGATAAGGATTTGATGGATTTAGAGGCAAGGGAAGGAAAAGCGCCCGGTGGCTATTGTACGTATTTCCCTAATTATAAAACTCCTTTCATTTTTTCCAATTTCAACGGAAGCGAGGAGGATGTATACGTATTAACCCATGAGGCAGGGCATGCTTTCCAAGTATATTCCAGCAGGGATACGGATTTACCTGAATACATATGGCCCACATACGAAGCATGTGAGATTCATTCCATGAGTATGGAGTTTTTTACCAGGGATTGGATGCACCTCTTTTTTAAAGAAGATGCGGGGAAATACCGCTTCTCCCACTTAACAGGTGCCGTTTTCCTGTTGCCACTCCTTGCCGCAGGGGATGAATTCCAGCATGGCGTATATGAAAATCCGGGGATGACCCCCGCGGAACGAAACAAACTATGGAGCTCCTTGGAGAAAAAATACCTTCCCCATTTAAATTATGAGGGTAATGAATTCTTGGAGAAAGGAGGGGCATGGCAATACGTAATGCATTACTTCGGAATGCCTTTCTATTTTATAGATTATGCATTGGCCCAGGTATGCGCTTTTCAGTTCCTTAAACGGGATATTGAAAACCATGAAGATGCTTGGGCGGACTATGTTAAGCTATGCCAAGCCGGCGGAACTCGGTCCTTCTTGGAATTAGTGGACTACGCTAATTTACAATCCCCCTTTGAGGGCGGTTGTGTGGAATCAGTGGTCGGAATCATTAATGATCAATTATCACAAATGGATGATTCCGGGTGGTAAACGCTTAAAATT
>JAHDDF010000294.1:0-3381 GCA_020629475.1 Saprospiraceae bacterium | reverse complement strand
ATCGTTGGAACAAACGATTCCCTGTAAAACTGCACCTATAAGAGCCTGTATTTTCAAGCTCTAAACTTATTCCAACCACGAGATTGTTTTTTATGAAATTTAGTGATTTTCAGTACGAAAGACCCCTCATCGAAAAACTAACGGAGAAATTCGATGCTCTTTTGGCTCAATTCGAATCGGCTTCTTCCGCTGGTGAGCAAGCGAAATTAATGGACGATATAGCGGAAGTACGTTCCGAATTCGATTCCATGTATAACATTTGTAGCATTCGTCATACCGTGGATACGCGTGACGAATTTTATGAAAAGGAGAATTCTTATTTCGATATGAATTCCCCGAAGTACCAAGAATTGGTAACCCGCTTTTATAAGGCATTGATTCAATCCCCGTATAAGGATGAGTTGAAAAAGCAAAAGGGGAATCTTCTTTTTTCCGCTGCGGAATTAAGCATTAAGACTTTTGAGCCGGTTATACTGCAGGATTTACAAAAGGAGAACCAGCTGAGTACGGAGTATACCAAGGTGAAGGCAAAAGCCCAGATTGAGTTCCGGGGTGAGACCTACAACCTTTCCACGATTTCAAAATTCTACGATAGCGAGGATCGCCAAACCAGAAAGGAGGCACAAGAGGCCAACTGGAAGTTCTTTTCCGATAACTCGGAAAAAATTGAAGGGATTTACCACGACTTGGTTCAGTTGCGTACCGGAATCGCTAAGAAATTAGGCTACAAGAATTTCGTGGAGTTGGGTTATGCCCGTATGCAACGCTTCGATTACAACGCCGAAATGGTGGCGAATTTCCGTAAGCAGGTATTGGAGCACGTAGTACCCATCGCGACCAAATTGCGTGAGCGCCAGCGCCAGCGTCTTGGTTTGGATACGCTGTACTATTACGATGAGCCTTTCAACTTCAAGACCGGTAATGCGGCTCCCAAGGGTTCCCCGGAATGGATCGTGGATCATGCAAAAACCATGTACAAGGAACTTTCCGATGAAACACACGAGTTTTTCTCCTTCATGAACGATATGGAGTTGATGGATCTCGTTTCCAAGGACGGAAAAGCGACCGGCGGTTACTGTACATTTATCCGGAAGTATCGCGCACCGTTTATCTTCTCTAATTTCAACGGGACCAGCCACGATATTGACGTATTGACCCACGAGGCAGGGCACGCTTTCCAAGTATATTCCAGCCGTAACGTGGATGTCATGGAATACCACTGGCCCACTTATGAGGCTTGTGAAATCCATTCCATGAGTATGGAGTTCTTCACTTGGCCGTGGATGAATCTCTTCTTCGAGGAAGATGTGGATAAGTACAAGTTCTCCCACCTTGCGGGTTCCATCTTGTTCTTGCCTTATGGTGTAGCCGTGGATGAATTCCAGCACGTGGTATACGAGAATCCGGACATGACGCCCAAGGAGCGCAACCAAGCTTGGCGTGAAATCGAGAAGAAGTATTTGCCGCATCGCAATTACGGTGACAATGAACATGTGGAGAACGGTGGTTTCTGGCATCGCCAGTCCCATATCTTCCAAATGCCTTTCTATTATATCGATTATACCCTTGCTCAAATCTGTGCGTTCCAATTCTGGAAGCGCGACAAGGAAAACCACGCGGATGCTTGGGCGGACTACGTAAAACTCTGCAAAGCCGGAGGTAGCATGCCTTTCCTAAGCCTTGTGGATTATGCCAATCTCCGCTCTCCCTTCGAGGACGGCTGCTTGGAATCCGTAGTCGGTGTCATCAACGAATACCTAGATAGCGTGGATGATTCGAAATGGTAGGAGGAGAATGAAGAATTAGGAATTAAAATGAAGAATGTGACTTGTTCACATTCTTCATTTTTAATTATTAATCCTTCATTAAGTTACTTCTTGCCCAAGGCAAGCCGCCATCCGACAGAAAAACCGGTATTTAAATACGGTCGGAAGGCGGTCTTGCTTGGAATATCGTAGTTGGACGTTCTTTTATTTAATTCCGCGGAAAAGAAAATGGTACTTCTTTTTCCGATGAATCTTTCATAATCGAAACTCGTCCTAATATATATCAAATCTAAATCGGTGTTGCCGTTTACGTCAGCGGAAAAACGGACGGGGTATAGTCTCCTTGAAATATTTCCGCGTAAGGCAAATGCGTTTTTGTCGTTTTTATATTTCAATAAGAATTTAGCGCCGTATTGGTTGTAATTCCTGAAATCATTTACGGGGTCTTTTCTATTCACCCAAAAAACGCCGGGTTTAAAATAAATATTATCCCCAATCATAAATTTTGTTGAAGCTGCAACGCGAATAAATCTCATGGTGTAAAGATTTAATTCTCCATCTCCTTGGAGTACCGTTCCGTCCTCGTCACGAATGGTGCCGCTGCCGTCTTGCTGATAAAAACGTTTTTTATAAGAAGTTTCCAGTTCCAAGCGGGTAAGTCCTCTTTCCTTATCCAAGGATTTTGAGAAGATAAGCTCACCGCCGTATTCGTCATATTTAAAGTTGGCATTCCCCGCAGGTTTATATTTCTTTTTTGCCACGGACCCCAGTAAGGTAATTCTTGTTCCCTTAGCAGGAAGGAATTTTAGACCTGCTTCGTATCCGAGTAAATTATAGGGCGTTCTAAGGTTGAAATCCGCAACTAATTCATTTTCAATATTCCTGTTAACCATTTTAAGTTGTCCTTCTTGTAAAAAGAACCATTTTTTTGACAATTTTACCTTGTGTTCCGGAGTGAGGTTCATGTTCAAGGTATTCGCTTTTTGGTAGCTAAGGAAATAAGTATATGAAGCATTAGCGTCCAAACCGAAGATGTGTTTCTTCTTCTTTTTACGATAGTCAAAACCGAATTTGCTTTTGTTAAAAAAGGAAGAAGGCATAGCATCTATCCCTAGGAGTAGTTCTCCATTTTCATCAGTAAGCTCAGGAGCGTTTTGGGAAATATTGTACTCATAGCCGGCTTCCGTTTCTATGGAGAAACGAGTAGTTTGGGTATTTGCAATGAAGGGCAATACAAGGGGCAGTAGGATGAAATAACGTTTCATTGTGGTGTGGATTTTCGATTTAATATTGAAATAAGAAATGAAGTAGAAAATTATTCATCCTTAATGGTGTCCATGGAGGTTAGCATTTCCTCTTGCTCAATAATAATCGTAGTGATTTCCGATTCGGATTCCATTTTTACCAATTGATTAATAACCGGTGTCCCGATTAAAATCACCAATAATAAAATGATATACGGTAGTGCTGATTGCTGAATTTTCATGTCAATAATTATTTAATTACGAATGATGAGATAATGTGGATAAGTCTGTTTTATATTGAAATAAGAAATAACTTTCTTACGTCTCCCTATTGCAATACGTGTTGGAATTCCGGCATGGATTGAATCACT
>JAHDDF010000293.1:3779-5276 GCA_020629475.1 Saprospiraceae bacterium | reverse complement strand
ACCATGCATCTTCATCTTTAAGGCTCTTTTGCCCCTAAGTTAATATGTTTTTACACTTAGTTTCTACCGCTTAAAGCAATTGGATTTTGATGGTGCTTACGAATATTCCGAAGTCGTTTCCATCCAAAGGAGCGAGAAACAAGAAATCACCCTTTTCCCCAATCCCGTTAAAAACACACTTTTCCTTCAAAATGCTCAAGGAATGGTAAACATCCATAATTCCATTGGTCAACGTGTATTAACCGTGAAAATCAATGATTCCCAAAATGCGGAATTGGATGTCTCCGACTTACCCAACGGTACTTACTTTCTCTTTATTGATAATGGAATTTCACGCAGCGTGGGCAATAAGTTCGTGAAGTTCTAATGCATTTTTGAATCAAGCATTTGCTTGAGGAAAATTTCTAATCGCCGGGGAAACGAATTCATTTTCGTTTCCCCATTTTTTATTCTCTTTCGAAAAAAAATAAAAAAAAATAAAATCAGCGGTAACGTTTCCTTTCCTCCCCGGTACCTCTAGGCGTAATTCAATTATTAACGGACGGATTTGAATTTTAAAATCTCCGAACCTTTAAAATAAAGTAGGTTCGGGCTGCCGGGTAATCCCCCTTAATTCCTACTCCGTCAAAAAGCAAATGAACGATGAAAAAAATCATCATCCTATCCATCTCAGTATTCATGCTTTGCATGACTTTTAACCCCAACACCGCCGAGGCACAATGCACCACTTTCTCCAATGACCTAGGCAAAAAATTGTACGATGAATACGCCTGTGAACTTTGGGGCGTAGTGGGAAAAACGGGAAAAATTCTAGAAAAGAATAAAAATACCACTCAAGGCGCCCGTGCCAACAAACGTTACAAAACCATGCGCAACGCCATCGATTCCAAAACCTCCGAAGAGTCCGAAAAGTGTTCCTTGCTAGGAAATAAAATCGTTTCCTTAAAAGATGCTACCGAAAAACTAGCGGCATTGTGGTCCAAGTGGTCGGATAATTCCAGATGGTATTCCATCAAGCCACGTAAAATCTCCTTGAATTCATCCCAAAGAGGAACACTTTACACGGAGCGCGCCTTTATCGTTGAGCCTAATTTGAGGTATAACGATATCGACATCATCATCACCAAAAAAGGAGGAAAAGCACCCGGAAACATTTTCGTTTGCAGCGCTAACCTGGAAAGCATCGAAATGATGTCATATGAAGGGGAAGAAAAAATCGTAAAAAACGCACGCATCGGTACCAGTGAAAAAATTACGGTATCCAATGCTTTCGGTAAGGTATTATTCGTAAGGATAGCCAAGCCGGCAGGTACCAACAAGTTCGAGTACACCATTGAGGTTAAAGGACGTAACCCGGCCGCGAATTAATAAAAATAAACCAAGGAGTAAGGCGGAATTTTTCGGCTTACTCCTTAGTTCATTCTTCATTCTAGTTTAAGAATCTCCACTAATAAATAGACCATGTATCGTTATCTCATCATCTTATTCCTAGGGCTT
>JAHDDF010000293.1:0-3679 GCA_020629475.1 Saprospiraceae bacterium | reverse complement strand
CTCCACTAATAAATAGACCATGTATCGTTATCTCATCATCTTATTCCTAGGGCTTTCCTTGGGATTACATGCACAGGACAAAGTCGAACACACCTTTATGGTTCCAGCATTTACGGAATTCCAAGTCATCCCGAAAAACACCAATGTGGGTGTAGTAATTGGAGGTGACAACCCGGAAATGACCACCCAAGTTTATTTGAAATTAAAGGAAATCATTTACGGCAATGAAGTATTTGATTTACTCCCTGCCGACCAGCAAGCCCAACTCGATGAATTATTCAAGGCGAATACTTCTGAAATGTCCTACACTTTTGAAGGTTTAACCCTGGCAAAGGAAATCACCAAATCCGGTTTTATTCTCTTCGGGAAAGTCAATACCGAGGATTATTCCGAAGCGGATCAATCCCTATCCGTTCCCGGTTTAAAAAAGAAGGAACTAGCAAGTATGAGCCGTAAAAAAATGCAATTAAATCTTGGGGTGGATTTTGAATTAATCGACCTTTCCAATATGGCTATCGTTGGTTTTTTCAACCTAGGTGATAAGGCGAGGAAGTCATTGGACAATACCATTAACGGCGAACAATTAGCAGGAAACGAAACGGAAAAGGAAACCCACTTAAAAGCACTTAGGGGAATGGCAGCAAAAGGGATTGCCAAGCAAGTCATCAAGAAAATTGAACTCAGGGAAAAATCCGTCACTTTCATGTACGATGCCAAAACCAAGAAAATCTTGGAACGCGCCATTCGCTACTGCCAAGTGGAAAGGTTTACGGGCGCTAAGGAGTTTATTGAAACGGAATTAAAAAAGTCATCATTCCCGGAAGCTTCCGAAGCCTTATTGTATTACAATATCGGTGTAATTGACCTTTGCCTAGGAAAACCCAAGGACGCCAAATTCAATTTCGAGGAAGCATTTATCATTCATCCCAAAAAATTATATAAGGAGTATTTCGAAAAAGCGAAAAAATTCATTTCACTCCAAAAAACGGTTGGTTTAGAATAGAGAGTGAGTTTAAACGTTTCGGGGATTGTCTTTCATTAGGTAATTCCCGAACTTTATGCTTTCCCCGCCAAAACCGTTTCATATGAAAGCATTTCAACTTGCTATTTTTTTCTCCCTAATCATTCCAACTTCCGCACTCCTAGCCCAACAGAGCCCTTGGGGAACAGGAACCATTAGTAACGTAGTACTGGGGGAGTTAGAGGATCCTACGGTTATCCAACCCTCGAACAGCGGCTACGGAAGCGGTACTTATTTTCCTGCCGAAAACTCCCTACTCGAAGACGGTAACACCTTTGACATTTATATTCCGCCAAGTTATGACGGTACGGAACCTTACGGTTTGGTTACTTGGATTAACTCCGGTAACAATAGCGGTGTACAAGGCTCCTGGACCCAAGTACTGGACGAGAAAAAACTCATTTGGGTAGGCGGTGACGATATCGGGAACAGCGTTTACATCCATATACGGATGGGCAAGGCTTGGGCAGGAATGCTCCGTATGCGAGAAATTTTGAACATTGATGATAGCCGCATTTACACCTCAGGAAATTCAGGTGGCGCCCGTATGGCAAATACCTTGGCGTACATTTACCCGGAATGGTTCAAAGGAGCGCTACCCTCTTGCGGTGCCTCTTTTCCCGAAGAAGTAGACCAAGATTACGAAACGCAGAACCCGGATAGCCATTATGAGGTCATCATTCCCTTCGACCAAGACCATATCAACTATATCAAAACCTTTGACCAACGATACGGGATCATGACCTCTTACGGTGATTTCCGCGAAGGGGACATCATGAATATCTACCACAACGGGATGGAACCAAACGCCATGAAAGGGAAATTCCTGGAAACATCCGGCGGGCACTGTTCCACCACGGCGGAGCATTTCAGGGATGCCATAAATTTCGTGGAGCACGGCTTTGAGCAAGTCTTACTGACGGACTTTTCCGATTATCCTCCGGTAACCGGACAACCATTGATCTACCAAAACGCTTCCCAAGGACCCTTCGGGACGCTTTTACTTCCCGGGGATGGAGAAGCCTATACCCAAAACGCGGAAATTTTTCATTGGCGAGACCCTAAGGGTGCCATAATTGATTTTCTCAGCAGTGATTTCACGGGTTTATCCAATCCTTCAAATACCTCCTTCAGAATGGATATTTCGGAATACGGGGCGCCGAATGATTTTTGCACGCCTAATGGTCTTTTTTCCGACTCGGACAAAACCTCAATTAGTTACCAAATCGATTTTTCATCCGGAATCCCCTTTTGTGAACTTACCCTAAATAATACGGGTACCCAAACAACGATATTTACGGGTTCCCTTTCCGATTGGACAGCCGAGGATCCAATAAGGATTAAATATCATTTATGGGATCAAGAACTACGTATTGAATTAAGCCATCACTTTGATGCCGGTGGAATAAGCGTGATAAACGGTGTAAGATTGTTGGATGATAACCGAAGCATCAGAATTCGATGGAGCGAAATGGATACGGCCCCTTGGACTGCCGATCAATGGCAAAACGGGGCATATATCCGTTTTGGTTCCTTGAAACCCACGCCCGGAATAGACGGTGGCGAATTTATCCTACGATCATTAAATATTATCACGGATGGCACGGCAACGCAATTCCCCTACCCTACGGTTTCCATTTCGGAAAACGGTGAGCAGCTCTCCGCGGAGACGGGTTTCATTAATTATGAATGGTTCTTGGACGGACAAACGGTAGCGAATTCAAGTTCTCCGGATTTCCAACCTACACAAAGCGGTAATTATAACGTTTTCGCTACGGATGAATTCGGTTGTGTGGCGGGTTCCAATCAGATTTATTTTATCGTTACGGATATTCATGAATTAGAGGAGAACCAAGCATTTCTTACGTATCCCAATCCGGGAAATGGCGCTTGTAATATTGAATTACAAAACGTGGAGGGAATGGTTTCCATCTTTTCCGTCGACGGTAGAAAAACATCCGAATTCCTGATGAATAAAAATGAAATACGAAATATTACATTTGACCAAGCAGGAATTTATTTCATTCGGTTAAATACAGTAGATAAAGTAATAACCAGAAAAATAAATATCCAATAACTTGGAAAAGAACGGTTGTAAAAATTTAGCCATATCCGCCGCCATTTGGTTGGGCAGCGGATTTGTTTCCATTGTTTTAATGGCATTACTTACGGGTATCGTAGGTGCAATTCCGTATGCCATTTATTTTATGTTGCCGAATATGGTAATATTTATTACCGCAGCCTTTATTCAAGGCTTAGATATATTCAAAGGAATCATCGGTTTGTTCACTTCCAAAGTCCAACCTGCCCCAAGCATCCAAAGTAAAGGTCCATATCCTAAAAGCTACGGCAGGAGTGCCATTTGGATTTCTCCGGTATTGTATTTTATCGGTGGTGGTTTGGTCGGTTTTTGGGCGGAAAATCATGTATGGTGTATCGTTAACTTCATGGCGGTTGGAATTCCTTGGGGATTTATTGTTTGCACCCTTTACCAAAAGGGATTATTTCATCATGATGAGTTTTAATTAAAGTAGTTCGATATAATCGAACTACATCAAGAGGTCGAAACGACCGACACGCGCAAAGGGTCGTCCGTAAGGGCGACCAACCCCCAACAAACAACATTCACCCCACCTCATACGCCAACAATACATCATA
>JAHDDF010000292.1 GCA_020629475.1 Saprospiraceae bacterium | reverse complement strand
TGTAAAAACATATTAACTTAGGGGCAAAAGAGCCTTAAAGATGAAGATGCATGGTAATGCGCAATTAACGGTAGCCCAAAGGAAGCTTATCCATGAGCTTTACCATTCCGGGCAAGCCAAAAAAAGTGAGCTCGCCCGTCGTTTTGCGGTTAATCGAAAAACGATCGACCGTTGGGTTAACAGGGATAGCCCCTACGATCAACCTAGCGGCGCGAAAGAACCGCGACGGGTGATTACGGAACCGTACCGTGAAGCGGTCATCGCCTATCGAAATACGAATCCGAAACACGGTCCGGTTACCATTGCCCATTTCCTAAAGGAACGTTTCGATTTCGCCAATCGAGGTACGGTCCTTAGGATACTCCAAGCCGAGGGTTTAACCCGGAAACGCACGGGTAAAAAAAGCCGAGGCAAGGACTAAACGTCGGTAGACATCGGGCGCAAATGGATTGGCAACAGTTGCCGTCCGTACGCGGCGGTAGCGGTTTCGTTTATAAAATTAGCATCATCCACATGAGTACACGCGTGAAATACAGTGAGATACATCCTGATTTTAGGACGGAACGCCTTGCCTCTTTTTTGGAGAGGGCGATGGAACGAATACCGCCGTTCTATGTGGTTTTCACGGATAACCATATGGCGTTTACCATGAAGTATACCCAACATCCCGAACGGAAAACCGCCTTCACGAAAAAGGCGGAATCCTTAGGGGTTATCCATGCCCTCATACCAAAGGGTAAGCCTTGGCGGAACGGTTTCATCGAAAGAAGTAACCGGACGGACAACGAGGAACTTTTTAGGTCAAAGACATTCATAAGCGAAGAGGAACGGAAGTATGACCTTCGCTTATGGGAAATGTACTATAACCGGGAAAGACCACACCAAGGATTAGGAATGGGTACACCTTTTCAAAAAGCCAATGACCAGCACTTTTGCAGGGTCGCTAATTTGGCCCTATGTTAATATGTCAATACAGGTGGGGGACTTTCATTTTTTCAACAGCTTTTTCCCGATAATAAAAAGCAAAACCAAAATAATTAACCCTATTCCCAAAAGAACCCAAGGGGAGGAAAACGGGCTTGATTTTATTAAGATAGGTGAAGTGTCCCCAATCAAAATAGGTGCTGCCCAATAATACGGATGCCCGAATTCCGGCGGGTTCTCTTCTATGTATTTTCTTTTAGCGGAAGCCAATGCCAGTTCCTTGGTTTTTTTTTCGGATAATTCCGAATAAAACAGGGTCATGAGCTTGGAGGTTTGTACATCATTAACGCTCCAAAGGGTAGTAACTAAACTTTTTGCGCCGGCATATGAGAAGCCTCTCGCCATACTCATAACGCCTTCTCCTTTTTGTAATTTTCCCACCCCGGTTTGGCAAGCGGAAAGTACCACCATATCCGCATTCAAACGATAATTATATAAATCCCTTACAAAAAGAAAATTAGCATCAGATTCATCCTCGGGTGTAAAGGCAAGAAATGAAAAACGGGCGTCTTTATCATTCGCTTTTCCGTGGGTGGCAAAATGTAATACGGAATAATCTTTTCCGGTTTTTTCGAAGTGTGATTTAATAGCGTGCTCCCCTTTTATTTTTTGTGTAGGAAATATTTTACTTATGCGTTCTATTTCTTTTTCATTGAATACCAATTCTCCTAAATCCCCTCTAATTCTGGCAATTAAATCCGTGTTTTCCGCAGTTTGTTTCCCTTGGAACTTTGGGGCATATGCCAATATCTTTTTGTATTTCGGTTGGTTCTTTTTTTCGATCATTTCTTTTAATAAGCCCAAGGAAGGGGAGTACCTGATATTATGATCCCGTAATAAATAAGAATACTTGGAAAATTTGCCGCCTGATTTTTTTTCTTTCGTTAATACTTCAAAGGGAAGATAGCCTAAAATACCGTCAGGAATAATGGTAATGTTTTCTTTTAAAGTAATTTTGCTAAAAAGGGATTGATATAGTTCAAAGGAGGCGTTTTCGAATATTTCCTTTTTCTCTGTATATAAGGAGTCGGATTTGTTTTCCGAGAAATAATAGCCGTATATCCCGTCCAAAACATCCACGACTAGACGATCGGTATCTTTGGGTTTTATGTCTAGTTTAATAAATTTTACTTGGTTGTGCTCAATGAGAAATAAGTAAATATTATCCCCTCCCCGAAAGAAGGAGATAACCTGTTCGTTTTCCGAAATGTTATTTTTTAATAGGTCAATCGAGTAAGCGTCATCCTTAAATTTTAGGGCATAATAATCCGGGTGTTCCTTCTCTATTTTTTGCAATAAGAAATCCCGTTCTTGCTGTAATAAAAGAATTTCTTCCCCTATGGTAGTCGCTTCTTCGCCTTCGGAATAAAACTTATCTACTTCAAGAGAGGAAACCTCCTCCTCTATGGTTTTTAGTGTTGATAATAATTCTTGTGGAATACCTGAAAATTGAAGGGCGTCATTGTCTTTAATGGATGAAAGCAGGGACGCGCTTTTACTATTTTCAATCAAGGAAAAAGCAATTTCGGCCGTTCTTGGTTTCCCGGAGATTGAATAAGAATTTTCGGCAAGAGAAATGCCTTCTTCATAAATGTCATGCAATGAACCACCCCAGAATAATTTAGCGGATTCAGAAGTGTGGGATTTTCGGATTAAATCAATAATTCCGGAACAAACCAGATAATAATCCAAAGCTTCCTCCTTGTCGTTTTCTTTAATGGTTTCAGCATATCCTTTAACCAGCAAGAAGATTAATTCCTTGTCTCCTACGTTTTTGTAATAATTTAATTCCTTGGGGACCGTCTTCGAATCATGTTTCGTCAAAAGCCGTATAGCTAATTCATATTGTTCTTTCGCTTTGTTTTTATTGGGGACCATCTGCCATGTGTCGGCGAGGTTTAGTAAATATAATGCCCGCTCCCCATGATGCATGCCGTAAAGGTCGGAGGCAATGGCATCCGCTTTTTCCATTTCTTTAATGGCCGCGGGATATTCCCCTTCTTCGTAATAATAAATTCCTAGGTTGGTATAGGCAATGGCTAATTCATCACTTGTTTCTCCGTAGGCTAAACGGTATAATTCTATTGCCTTTTGGTATAATTCCTTGGCTTCTTCATTTTTTCCTTTTTCAAGTAGGGTGTTCGCTAAATTATTCGCGATAATGGCTTGCCGATATTCTGAATTTTCTAGTTTTTTATAAGCGGACAATGCCTGTTTGTAATAAGAAATGGCTTGTTCCAAATTTCCTTGCTTATAGGAGATTCGTCCAAGGTCGTTTAAATTTTTTCCGTTGTATAAGTGATGGTCGGTTTTACTGTTGTCGCTTTTTAATAATGCTTGCTTAAAATATTCCTCCGCCCGGTCAAAATCACCGGTGGTTAATTGAATAAATCCAAGGCGTCGGTAACTTTTGGAAATTAAAAAAGGATCATTTAATTCTTGTCTAATGGAAAGCGCTTCTAAATGTTTTTCTAATGCCTTTTTATTGTCTCCTAAATCCTCATAGGATATACCTAAATTGAATATGGATTTCGCGACTTTCTTATGGCTTTTCCCTAGAACCGTTTTTCGGATATGGATTGCTTTTTCGTAAATGGAAACGGATTCTTCTACCTTTCCTAATTTATGGCTTGCCCAAGCGTAATGGTGATAGAGATCGCCATGCGACTCCTTGCTTTCTCCGTTTAAATGATTTAAATGTTCGATTCCTCTTTCGGCATATTCTAAACAGGATTCCGTTTTTTTTAATGCTTTGTAGGATTCTATTATTTTAACAAAAGTAGGCGTACAGTCTTTATCTTTTTTATTTGATGAAATGTAGGATTCATATTTTTCAATGGCTTTTTCAAACTTTCCGTTTTCAAAAAAAGCATCCCCTTCTTTTTGCCCGAATAGGAATACGGGAAATGTGAAAAGGGAAATAAGCAATAACCATTTCCCGCCCAAGGACGAAAAATGGTATTGCAAATAGGGAGTTGAATTATTCTTACGATTATTCACTTTCATAACATGGATCACAGCCGGAATCCGTAGGGTTATTCGGTGACCAAATATCATAGAAGTCGGCGGCGTTGATACTGCCGTCCATATTAAAATCGGATGGCGTTCCGAGATAATTAAAAGGCGTTCCGTTTTCCGGGAACCAATGGTCATTATAATCCGAGGCATTTACCGTTCCATCCGTGTTAGCGTCACCGCCTACCATGAGGTAGGTGCCTGAAAGGTTCACTATCCCTATTCCTCCCTCCACAGGAACGGAACCATCCGTGAAATCCACGAATGTAGGTTGGGCATCAAATCCAACCGGGGCGGCGGATAATATCCCGAGGTGATTCCGGTGAACAATCCCTATTTCCATATCCTTTTGGAACTGTAACAAGAGAGGAGAACCATTATGGTCCACGATGTCCCCGTCTCGCTGAAGAAGTGCCGCCCGCCAAAGGGTATCTTGCCCCGTAGGGTCAGGAAACTTAAGAAGCACCCAGTCCACTACCGCGTCGGTGCCCGAAACGGATAATACACCCGCCGTGGTTAATTCCGTCCCGGTATAATTCCAAGGGGCAACATTAAAGGGTTGTCCCAGCGGAATGTGATTTTGTTGTCTTAATGAATCATGCATTATCCCTGCCGTGGTATCATAGGGGCCTTCCAAAAAGGTCTTGATTTTAAGATGGGTGGCACAATCAAATATTTCCGGCCCCGCCGTACTTGGGCAAGAGACGGTTGCTGTATAATCCATTCTACCTCCTGTTTTTAAGGAGTCCAAACCACCCGGGATAATTACGGTATTCGTCAAGACACAACTTTTTATCCCCTTGTAGGTTATCATCGGGTTTTGTTGGATAAGGATGGCAGCCAATCTAGCAATATGTGGTGCAGCAAAGGAGGTGCCTTCTACCGTTGAGGTTCCGCTTTCGATATCCGTGGTGGTAATCCCGGTTCCGGGAGCGGCAAGATCCACCGTTTCGTCGCCGTAATTTGAATAGAATGCCAATTTAGATTGATCCTGGTTCAAAGCAGCTACGGAAATCAAGTTGTCTAAGGCAAAATTGGAAGGATAATGATAGGAAATATCGTTATCCAAGGTGTCATTTCCGGCGGACGCTACGAACAACCTCTTGCATCCTTCCCATGCACCCGCATTCACGATAACCTCCTCCAACACCTCGGATGGTTCACCGTAATACCCGAAACTCATATTGATAACATCGGCACTTTTCAGATCCGCGTATTTGATAGCGCAAACCACGTCGAACATTCTTCCTCTGCCTTCGTCATTGAATGCTTTTATCGGCATGATCCTGATATC
>JAHDDF010000291.1 GCA_020629475.1 Saprospiraceae bacterium | reverse complement strand
AATTTTATATTGCAAATTGCCTTCAAATCATTGTATGCCTCTCCGAGGCAAAAATCTCCCTAAGATTCTTTGTCAATACAGTTAGACAAATGCATCAAATTGAGTTAGCAACACGATTGCCTATCAGAGCCTAATTCTTTCTATTCTTTTCTCCATAACCAAAAGACCATCCCTCCGAAAATCAAGATGACCAAAAGGGACAGGAACCGAAACCAAAGAAAGGAAGGGCGTAGGTTTCGACTTTCTTCCGTTTCCACTCCGTTTGCCCATGCAATAAACACATCCGCCATAGGTAAAACACCGGCGATGTATCGCTTGTTCTTTTTGCCTTCCCAAGAAACGCCCCAGCCTTCGAGGGCACCACGTATCCCGTTTGCTGTTTCATAATCACCATGCATTGCCAATGCTTTTCTACCTACGATACTTGCGGAACCACCGATTCCCAAAAGAACGGGACCTGAATCGATATCGGAACCGAGGCTTACCCCTTTACGATGTTCCCGGATGCCGTATAATCCGAACCGTTTATCCAAGAAGTGCTCCTTGTATAATTTAAATTGTTCCCTTGAAAATTCAGGATCAATTTCATTCAAAAAACAAAGCATTAAACTCATGGAAGAACCCCTTGCCTGAATGGGCATTTTTTCAGTTTCCGCAATGGAGCTTTTCATTAAATGGATTTCATGGGGTACCATTCCGGAGTCATCCAAGTTTTGTTTTACGTTATTTAGCCAAAAAGAAATGGCATCCTTAAACTTGGGTTCAAATATTTTATCATGCAAAGCAAGGGCGGCAATACCCGTAGTAATATCCGCCGGCCAAATCATATTTTTATAGCTGGAAGAATAGGGATAAGGATTGGTTGCCGCTGCTGCGATTTCCTCGCACTTAAAGACAAATTCCTTGATTTCCGAAGAATCCTTTTCCGTTTCCAAGGCTAATTTTTTTCCTAGGAAATAAGCCGTCCAACCGGTGTAATATGCCCCGAATTCTATTTGTTGGTATTCCGGAAAAATGAGGCGGGCTTCATCAGTATCCAGATTTTGCCAAACCCTTTTTAATTCAATTTGACCTTCTTCTAATAAATCGTGCTCCTTGGGAATTCCTTCCAAAAAATCAGCCCAAGCCAAGCCGTAGAGGGCATTCATAAAAACGTAGCCTTCCGGGTAAAGGGCTTGCATTTGGCCATCCGCCCCTTTGTCCATTTTAGACTTGATAAACCGTAGGTGCTTGAGTTGGGTGTTATTAATCTTTACGCCGGAAAATTCCTTGAAGGAAGGTTTAGACGTGAGTTTTATATTGATAATAACAAAGTATAAAACAGGTAGAAGGAGTATGAGGGAGACTAGGGCTTTTAGGATTTTTTTCATTTTCCTCATTCATTAGAATACACTTCCTTCCCTACCATCAACCTGGCATGATCCTCCTCGGATTTCATGAATAAGGCATCATAATATTTACCGGTTTCCCATGCTTCCAAGAAATCACCATAGTGCTCGGAACCGGGATTACCGGATTGCCCGCCCGGATAGCAAACCTTGGCGGTAACCTCCTCCCCTAGTTCAACAATTTGACGCCAAGAAGGACCCGCGGTACCACCGCTAAAGGAATTCATCGCGTTCAAGGCGGAACCAACACCACCCGTATTTACCGGTAAGGAAAATGCAGGAAGTTGCGCCAAATGCGTTATGGAAGAACCTTGCTTTTCACTCCAAGTAGGAATACCGTCCTTGAACATGGCGGCAGTGGAATCCAATGCCATTCCAAGTAGTTCCGAAACGGTTTCTTGTTCATCCGTAGCTTTTATATCGTAGAAAACGCTTTCAGGGCTATCCCTCAATAATTCAATGGTTCTTTGATAATGCGGGTGAAGCATCGTTACATCCGAGGTATAGGTTTCATCCCATAGCATGACGTGGAATTTACGCCACCAATTGTGGAAGAAGGTCGCTATTTGCGACTTGCCGCTAAACACGTAATCCCATTCGGAAAGGTTATTTATCATATCCGCGTGGCGTTCTACCACAGTACTATCTAATTTCTCCAGCATTAAGGGCAATGCCGTTTCAGCGCGTAAATCATAATTATCCAATTGGAGCGCCATCATATCCTCGATGGTGATATTTTTCATGCCCTCCAATTTCCGGTTCAGGATACGCCCACGGAAATTCTCGAATTTTTCACGGTTGTAATAATAAGGATAACTCTCATCCGTGGAATGCTGATTGGCGGAAGCCACGAAACCTCGTTTTGGATTTTTGATTTTAGGCGTTTGGTCCCTTGGAATATAACCACGCCAAGCGGAGGACGAAAGGGATCCGTCTTGGACGAATCTACCTTGCCCTTCCTCTTTCAAGGGGAATTTACCGGTAACCCGGATAGCGATATCCCCGTCCTTCGCCGCGAAGACATAGTTTTGTGCCGGGCTATCGTATTGAGCTAAAGCCGTATCGTATTCTTCGTAATTCGCTGCCTTATTTAAATCCAAAAAAGCCCGGAGTTCACCCGCTGATGCCTCGTGGGGTAACCAACGGTAGGCTAAATCCCTATCCAAACCTTCCTTGGACTGGAAAAGAACGGGCCCCCAAACGGTGTAGGGAACGGTGTCATAAGCAACTCCGCCTCCTTTGATTTTATACTCTTCTATTTTCAGTTCCGCTTGTTTCCATTCCCCATCAAGCAAGTATTCCTGTCTTGACTCGTCTTTCCATTTTAATTTCAATAAATCCGCGACATCCTGTCCTACATTGGTTTGGGACCAAGCCACGTTTTCATTAAAACCAATGATAACCATCGGGATACCCGGCAAGGAAACCCCGTAGGCATTTATCTCCGGCGTTTTTATTTGTACTTCATACCAAATAGCGGGAAGCGTCAAGCGCAAGTGCGGATCCCCGCAAAGGATGGGATTTCCCGATTTGGTTTTTGAACCCGCTACCGCCCAATTATTAGAACCGTAATGTTCCGGGGAACGCTCATATTCCGAGTAGTCGAAAATTTGAATAACGTCATTGTCAAAAGTATCCGGAATTACGGGCGTAGCCTTGAATTTCCATTTTGTTCCGGAGGGGATAATCGGGCTTTGTTCCGGATAATATTCAGGGAAAAGAAAATCGAAGGTATCACGCCCGAAGGTAGCTAAGGCATTGGTAGCTTGCACATCCATGTGGCGTTCCGCCAAACTTGCCGCCATTGCTTTTACGAATAATGCGGTTTTATAGGTCGACCAAGGTTCAGGCTTAATCCCCATGAGTTTGTATTCCAATGGGTATTCGGATGGGGAAAGATCATTCACGTAAGCATTTACGCCATCCACGTAGCGTTCTAGCATTGCCCAATTTTCCTTATCCTTTTGCCATTCCCTTACGGCATTCTCGGCAGCGAAAGTCATTCCTTTACGGCGCATCCATTTATCCCTGCCCAAGAGGGATTCACCTAGGATTTCGGATAACCTTCCGGAGGTTGCTCTTGTAGACAAATCCATTTGAAAGAAACGGTCCCTAGCGGTGACGTACCCTTGTACAAAAGCGGCATCCGCCATGTTACCGGCAAAGATGTGGGGTACTCGGCGGTCATCGTAATAAACACTGACCTTACCTTTCAATCCCTTGAAGGAAAATTCCCCTTCCGGATTGGCGCCTACCCTTTCGGCATTATTCCAAAACCCCGAGTAGGGGTTCAGTAATTTACCCATAGCCGGAATCCCGTCACCAATGGGTTGTGGGTTATTGAGGAAGTATACCAAGCCTATTGTCATTAATAGACTTAAGATAAAACCTGCCACTCTCATGCCTTCCTTGTTTTTGACAAATAAAACTTCATTGTTATTCAGGGAAATAAAAGCCCGAATGCCAAAATAACTAAAAAATACCTAAGGATTGTACTTCCCTTTCTAACGAGTAAAAATCCAGTCCCTTTCCGTGGACAAATCCTCGTTAAAGGCATAATTATCTTCTAGGAATCCTTTTAAATCCTCCGGTTGGGTGATTTTATTTTTTACGATATAATTCGCCATCATACCTCTTGCTTTTTTAGCATTAAAGGAAATGATTTTGTACACACCGTTTCTTTCCTCCTTGAAATTAAGGTTATATAAGTCCCCTTGAAGTTCCTTGGTTTTTACGGATTTAAAGTATTCGTTGGAAGCAAGGTTAATGATGGCGGAACCTTTGGTTGCTGTTAAGTCCTCATTTAATACTTGGGTAATGCTTTTATCCCAAAACTCGTATAGGTTCTTTTTCCTTTTCACCTTTAATTTGGTTCCCATCTCAAGGCGGTAAGGCTGCATTAAATCCATGGGCCGAAGCACACCGTACAAGCCGGAAAGGATACGAACATGATTTTGGGCAAACTCTAAATCCTTCTTATTCATTTCATCCGCCTTCAGTCCGGTATACACATCTCCTTTAAATGCCAAAACGGAAGGTTTTGCGTTTTCCGTATTGAATGGCATGCTGAAGTCGCTGTAGCGTTGCACGTTAAGATCAGCAATTTTTTGGCTAACGCCCATTAATTCCATAATTGCCTTCGTATTCTTCTTTTTGAGAACGGTAACCAATTCGTTGCTTTGTTCCAACATTCTTGGTTCGGAATGGAAGGGGTATTCGGAGGAACCGTAATCTAAAGTCTTAGCCGGCGACAGAAGGATAATCATGATTTTTTCTTTTTGAGAGTATGATTAATCATACTTCTATGGAATGCGTTTAATCTAAAAAAGTTGAGGGCAAAAATAAAGGCGTAAGAGGATTAAACCTACGAGCATGTTTAAAATTTCCTCAAGGATTTTAGACAGTAGAAAGAATAGCTGTCCTATTGGGCTTGTTTCTCTTGTCCTTGCACTAAGCGGCTTTCGAGGACATCCATGCCCGGCATTGCCATTGTTCCTTCCTTGGTCATTCACAAAACGAATTAATTGGAATCGGAGAATAATTAATCCCACGTTTCTTGGTGAACCCATCTGAGATATAAACCAAACCAAGTGCTTTTTTATCGCGAAAATTCGCTAAAAACAGTAGAAAAACTGGAGTAATAAAGAATTCTTGAAAAATTGGATTATGAATTTCATCTGATAACAAAGCTTTTCCCTGAAAAATCATAAAAACATTCAATCTTACACCGGAATCATAATCACAACGAATCGCTAAAAAGCCCAATAAAACCTACATTGAAAACAAAAATAAACTAAAAACAAAGTCACATTTTTTCAGCCACACTATTGTCAAAGGCAACGCACCCTTTTATCTTTGGATTGTCAAGATTGTTTAAAAGTAGTTTTTGTGTTTATTTGTTTGGGTTAGAGAC
>JAHDDF010000290.1 GCA_020629475.1 Saprospiraceae bacterium | reverse complement strand
TTTCACTTAATGCATCAAGGAGTTGTTGAAATTCAGCACGCCTGTTATTCAACTGGATACGAAGGAAATATTGAAATTTATCCTTAAAATACTTCTTGGTGGTTTTAATCCTGGATTCCTCGTTTAGCCTTAATCTTTTTTCTACATCCCAGACCTGATCCCCATTAAACTTTTGAAAGGAATACCAATTGCTTTTTATTTTATTAATAAAACCCGTTTTTTCTTCCGAATAGAAGTTACCCCATGTTTTTTCTTGCTCCGATCTTTTCCTCAATAATTCCTCGTCCTTACTTATGGATCGATTTATTTTTTGTAAATGATTCTCTAATTCCGTTATTCTTCGTTTTGGGACATCCTTCACCCTAATCCCCATTAATATATTCTTGATTTTTGAGGTAAGGCTTTTCTTGTATGAAGCGTGTGCCGTTTTTACTACAAGCCCTTTTAATCCTAAATCATTTTCAATTTTCGAAGCTACTACCCTACCCGCTTGATTATTTTTACTTGCGATCAAAACGGATTTCCCGTCCGCCATTAATTCGGACGCCAAAGCGGCTATGGTAAATGACTTCCCCGTCCCCGGTGGCCCTACCACTACCGTTTCATGATAGGTGTCCATTGAATAAAATACCTTCTTTTGATTTCCGCTTAAGCAAGCCGGTACATTTACCTCCCGTTCTGCGGGGTGTTTTATTACATTCTCATTCGGAAAAAATAAATGTTGCAGAACCGGGAGGTTTATTTTCTTTTTTGATAATTCATTTAACTCATTAATTATTCCTCTAGAACCACTTGGTTTTTCTAATAAACCGACAATAATTCCCGGCAATAATATACTCTCCAATTTTTTATCCCTACTTCTATATTTTGCCTGAATATCTATTGGCACACGGTCACTCACCATCAGGTTTTTTAACCAATGAACATCCAATTCCTTGAAATATGTACTAAAGAAAGTAATCATTCCATCTATTCCCGAAAAATTCAAATTAGGCGGGAGAACCATTTCGGAAAATTGCTCCAGGTTTAAATCCGTTTCATAATTATTTCTAAGCAATTCAAAGAAGGAAGGATTTACCGAAGGGATGGGATTCACAAGGGTTAAAAAGTATAGTTCATCCTCTTCCTTTAATTCCAATTCGTACAGAAACAACGGGCAGAACGCCTTGGTGTCTTTCCCTAAGACCTTCATTCGTCCTTTTAGGAAAAAGGCTCCGGCGTACAAACTTTTTTCCTTGGAATGGATGGCTAATTCCGCTGCCATTTCCTTGCCCCATTCCTCTTCTACGGAAAACCAAACTCCCATTCCCGTGAGTAATTTGAAGCTTTCCGGTGCGTAGGGTTTCTCCACCTTCTTACCCATGAAATTCAAGACGTTCACCGCCCTGAAATCATGCAGGTAACAATCCTTGTAGAATGAGATGATGCGATTTAACTGTTCGGGGTGCATAATCCGGTTGTTTTGTGGGTTCCAAAATATCCCAAAACCATCGTAAAGCGTATCTTTCACGGACAAAATTGCCGAATGATTAGATATATCACCACAGTCTGCCTCCTTTTTGCTTGTTTTTGCTGCCTTGCCCAATCCCACGGGGAATACTTGGCGAAGTACAATGCTTACCGTGCCCGTTTCTTGAACGAGTTTATCGATTTAGGAACAGAACCGGGACAAAGCCTTCCCATGGCGGGGCGTTATCCGGAAGCCAACTGCGAATGGGATTGGTTTCCGAAGTACAATTCTTGCCCTCCATCCAAAGGAAAAGGCATTGCCGTTTGGGGCGATGGCGGTATCGAAATGGGCAATTATTTAATGCTCCTTGCCTTGGAGGTACGGAACCTTAAGGAAGCCGGGGAGAAATATTCCGCATCCGTCGAGGAACTTTGGCTTGCCCTCAAGGCGACCGAAAGGTTGGATCAAAATGCGGAAACTTATTTCGGCTTAAAAGGGAAATTGGACGGATTTTTCGTCCGGGATGACGTCCCCCAAGATTTTTTGGTAAAATCAGACGGAAAAAAGCGTTTCAAATTCAAGACGGGGAAAGAATTAAGTTGTGTCGTTTCCGACGGCTCCTGCGACTTGGAGGATTTTCTCGACGGTTCCGTTATGAGCCAAGACCAAATCATGAATCTTTTCTTTGGCTTGGTCTTCGTAAGCGAGTTGGTTCCTCTGGAACGTCATAATAATGAAAGGCTCGGGGATATCGCCTCCGATATCGCCGATAGGATAGCCGGTTTCTTGGTAGATAACAATTGGAAAATCATTTCCCCCAACGGGGAAAGGCCTGAACACAAATGGGGCGGCAACGCTACCCCTTTCAGCTTTGCCATTGCGGGTATGGCGGAAAGGATTACGCGAGGAAAGAAGAGGAAAACCTATCAAAACGGTGCGTCAAGAAGGCGCGGTAAAGTCGTTTTCGGGACTTTCAATTGGGCGCATGGCGTACAAGCGGAAAACAATCTTTGGATGGCGTATTGCGGTATCGTGGGGATGAAAAAATGGAATTTAAAAAAGCTTACGCGAAGAGCAAAAAAATCCCATCGTGAAATGTATTCCTTGGCTTATTCCGTGTTAAACGGTCTTCCCGCATCCGATAAAATTTCAAGGAAAGATATTGAAGCGATGCTTCATTCCGCACCCTTTTCCGGTCCATGTAACGGCACTCCGGGCTGCGAGGCACCCGATGGTTGGAAATGTTCGGACAGATGGGTTCACGCGGAGGATAGAAACGGCAGCAAGCACAATATCAACCGTGATTTCAACGGTATGGATTATATGATTCTATTTAATCTATACCATTACCTTTACAAACCCGAAAGGAACAATTACAGGATCAACTTCAAATAAACACGATGCTTACTTTTTTCTCGTTTACGGTTTTTATTCTAGCCTATTTTTTCTTCTTCCTTTTCTTTTGGTCTTCCTTAGGGAGTTCCAATAAGTTATTCGGTTATTTATTCCTTTGGGGTTCCTTGCAAGCCTTCCTTGGATTTATAGGTTTTTATTCCAATACGGAAGCCTTTCCCCCTAGGGTTTTATTCATGTTGATTCCTATTGTATTGTTTTTATTATACGCGCTTCTTCCTGGTCCGCGAAGAAAGATGATCAAGGATATTTCCTTGGCACAAAGTCTTCTAACGCAGTTTATGCGGATTCCTGTAGAAATTACCCTATATCTTCTTTTTCTCAGGGCGATGGTTCCCAAAATCATGACTTTTGCGGGTTGGAATTTTGATATCGTATTCGCCTTTTCCGCTTTTATTATCGGTTTGATTTGTAGTTACAAGAAAATAGGCACCAAGGGGCTTATTATTTGGAATATTATCGGGATTTGTTTCGTGGTTTTCATTTTCGTAATAGGGGTATTATCATCCCCTGTTCCTTTCCAGCAATTCGCCTTTGATCAGCCTAATACGGGTGTATTGGTGTTTCCTTATGTCTTACTTCCAACAACCATTGTCCCCTTGGCAATTTACTTGCATTTGTGCAATATTACGCTCCTTGTAGAAATGCAGAAAAAATTCGACGGCAAGCCATATGCCGATTTTCCTTATCGTAATTTTAAATACGTAAAAAATCCTTTGGAAAAATCATTAATGGATTTTTTCTCCGCCAATGTTTTGGAGCCCAAAAAGGAAAAATTGTACCAATCTTTCTTTGATATACTTACCGGAAAAACCAGTCTTTTCCGCGAAAACTCCGGGATGCGGAAAATCCTTTTGGAAATTGATGGCGACCCTGAAAATCTTGAATTTTCATTCGTTGGGGTAGATACCATTCAGGGCAGTGATGAATACGGGGATATTATCAATTACGGTGATTATTCCGTCCTTGACTTAAATGCCCCGGTAGATGTTGAAATTAACGCTCAAATCGAAAAAGAAATAGATGAACACGCCGACGAGTACGCCTATCTCATCGCTGATTCGGAAAAAGAACTTCGCGATTTAAATGCCAAGGCGCAAGCCGTGGATGAAGGGCTTACCGTACAACGGGCGTCGGATTTGGATGCTGTTGAATTATATTTCCACAATCTCAAGCTATCCAAAATCCAAGCTTTTGTTATTGAATGTTGGGCAAAGGCAAGACGGGAAAGTTGCGTCACCGATATTTCATTGGAAATGAAAATCGGTGACGATTACGAAAGCGGGGAATTGCCTTTTTAATTGATTTAATACCTCCCATCCTTCACCAAAGGCAATTTCTCAATCCGGTCCACTTCCACACTCGGAAAACCGAAATCCGTAACTACTTTTCCTTCCACCAAGTAACAGCCTTTACCCTTGAAGGGAAAAGCATCTAAGCTTTGGGGGAAATGTGTAGTATCGAAAAAGTCTCCCGAAGGATCTATCCAGGTTCCGAATGCCATGGGTTTGCCTTTTGAGGTTCGGAGTTTCTTATACGTTACAAAATAGCCCAGCAGCCGGATTCGCTGCATGGTATATTTTTTTATGTCTTTAGCTTCTACGGTACGCTCCACCTTTTGTTCCAACAGGGAAAAAGGCGAGCATAGGGGAAAACCCAATAATTCAATCTCATCAAAAGCTTGGTCGAAACGCCCTTCATTCAACTGCGGTAGTTCGAATTTCTCAAAGCCGTCATCAAATAGGAGATTCGTCTTCGGGTATTTTTTCTCCGTGCTAAAAACGGCGTTCTTCTCCCACATCAACTCGTATTTGTTCATGCCCGTGAAACGGAAGGCACCTATGCGAATCAAGATATCCAATTGCTCCCTGCCCAAGCGGACACGGTTCACAAAATCATCGAGGTTGCGGTATGCGCCCCTTGTCATACGTTCCTCCACGATGCGTTTCGCTACCTTGGTCTCCAAGGACTTTAAGTGTATGAACCCAATGTAGACCTCCTCCTTGTAAATGTGGGTCAAAAAACGACTGTGGTTCACGCAAGGCGCATGGATAGTAGCGCCGCACATCCTGGCTTCATGCAAGTATATCTCAGTAGAATAAAAGCCGCCGAAATTATTCACCACCGCCACCATAAACTCCAAGGGATAATACGCCTTGAGGTAAAGACTTTGAAAGCTCTCCACGGCAAAACTAGCGGAATGCGCCTTGCAAAATGAGTAACCCGCAAAGCTTTCTATTTGTCGCCAAACCTCTTGGGACAATTCATTCGAATGCCCCTTGACCTTACAATTATTGAAGAACTTCCGCTTGATTGCCTCAAATTCTTTCCGCTTGTGCTTCTTACCGTTCATTACCCTACGCAGCACATCGGATTCCCCTAATTCCAAGCCGGCAAAATGGTGGCAAATTTTCATTACGTCCTCTTGGTAAACCATTACACCATAGGTCCCGCCCAAGTGCTCGCGGAAAGTCTCATGCGGATAATCAAAAGCATTGGGATT